>NZ_JAGQBY010000026.1:0-25451 GCF_024345875.1 Synechococcus sp. EJ6-Ellesmere | reverse complement strand
GCCAGAGGTGGGGCCGCCAGCGCAGGGCACCACAGTTCGGCGCCAGCGTCAGCCATCCCGCCAGCAGCATTGCGGAAGCCGGCACCTCCCAGTGGAAGCGGTCCGCCAAGGTGAGCACCAGCAGTGCCTCCTCGTCGCTTAGCGGCTGTGCAGCCCCCGTGCCCACTAGGGCAGTGCCGCGCTGGTAATGAAAGCGGCTAGCGAGGGTGGCACTGAGTGGCCGCGGCTCACCATCCACCACCAGGCGATCTCCCAGATGCAGCACGCAGCGGCCCTCGTCCCACCAGCTGCCGCGGCCGCGCAAGCGATCGGGATCGAACATTCCCACCGCCGCCTGACGGCAGAACAGATCAGAAGCCGCGGCCGTCCAGTTCACGCCCCGCTTATTGGGGTAGAGGGTTTCCCAGTAGGCCAGGGGCGCCAGCCGGCAGAGGTTCACGCCGCCGTGGGCCGAGGAGCCCAGCCGCATCACCTGGCCGGTGGAGCGCGGTTGATAGAAGTAGCCGTCGCTGTCGTAGCCCAGACACACGAAGGGCTCACCGCCTAATGGGCCTGGCCGCTCAGGCGGCAATGCATGAGAAGCACCGCCCTGCAGCACAGGTGCCGGATCAGCGGCCGGGGCTTTCGCGTCGTCGTCGGCCTCTGGCTCCGGTGGTTGCACTGTTCGGCAATGGGCCTCCAGGTAGGCCTGGGCTTCTGCCGCACTCCAGCTGGCATCGGCCAGATCCCAGCCCGCTGCGCCCGGCGCATCCACCAGGTCCCAGTCCGCCTCCGTACTGCCCGGCGGCAGCACCACCGCCACTAGGCAGCCGAGCTCCAGCAGCAGGGCCGAGAGCCGTGCCATCGCTTCGCGGCCACTGGTATCGGCATCGGGCCAGAGGCTGACGGCACGGCCGGCTAAGGGGCTCCAGTCGACGCTGCCAATGGCCTGACTGCCGCCGCACCAGCTCACCACCACGTGATCGGGGAACAGCACTACGGCGGCATCGGCTGCCTTTTCCCCCTCGGTGATCAGCACAGGCGACCAAAAGTGGCGCTCTAACTCCGCCAGCCGGTAGAGCGGCCTGGGGGCAGGCCAGTCGGAGCGGAACGGATCGCGGCGGGAGGGGAAGTGCCAACCCCCAGCCAGCCAGGTGCGCTGCACGAACACCTTGCGCTGCCGGCCGCCCTGCAGCAGATCCAGGCGCTGCACCCAGAACAGCGGCGCTCCGGCCGCATCGGTGTAGCACCACTGGCCGCTGGCGCTGCCCAGCTCCGGTGGCCGGGCAGCGGGCGGTGGGGTGTCGGGGATGCGGGTAGGTCGGCCGGCCTTGCTGCCTGAGCGGCTGTGCCTGGGGCTGGCAGGGGCTGGCCGGTGCGGGGCTGGCTGCGCCGGCAGGGCCAGGTGGGCCTCGATGCGGCGGGCAGCGGTGGCGAAGTCCCAGCCGGTAAGGCGCAGCAGCAGATCCATGCCGCTGCCGCCGCCACCGCGCTGCTCGCGGCCGCCGCACTGGTTGCAGAACCAGCCGCCCGGGCCGTCATCGCGGTCCCAGCGGTAGCGGTCGGTGCCGCCGCAGGCGGGGCAGGGCTGATGGCGGTTCTCCAACTGCTCCGGTGCCAAAGCGGCGAGCTCGATCAGCAGCCGCGGCCACTGGCCAGCAGCAGCTGCCAGCACATCGGTGGCCATCAGCGCTGGGGAGTTTGGGCTCCAGCAGGAGGTACGGGCTGCTGAGCGTTGAGCGACCGTCCCTCGCCACGCATCACCTGCACCAGGGTGCGGCGCACAAAGGAGGCACGACTCTCGATGCCCGCGGCATGGTCATCGATCCAGGAGACCACGGCCTCCGGCAGCTGCAACTGGATGCGCTTCATGGTGGCATTAAAATGCTTGCCCGAAAGCCTAACCGGTGTTTCGCAAGCCCTAAACTCTGCCGCGGTGCTGCCTTGCCGGTGTGTCTTTCAGCCTGCGCCCCTATCAGCAGGAGGCCGTAGAGCGCGTGCGCCAGGCCTTCCTTTCGGGCCATCGCGCCGTGCTCTTTGTGCTGCCGACCGGCGGCGGCAAGACCGTGGTCTTCAGCCACATCGCCGAGCAGGCCGCCGCCCGCGGCAAGTGCATCGCAGTGCTGGTGCACCGGGCCGAACTGCTCGATCAGGCCTGCCGCTCCCTGGCGGCTATGGGGGTGCGCCATGGCGTGATCGCCGCCGGCCGCTCCATGAACCTGGCGGCGCCAGTGCAGGTAGCCAGCGTCCAGACCCTGGCCCGGCGCCTGGCACAGCTGCCGGCCGATCTGTTCCAGCTGCTGGTGGTGGATGAGGCCCACCACAGCAATGCCGGCACCTGGGCCAAGGTGATCGACCACTTTGATCGAGCCCTGCTGCTGGGCGTCACGGCCACGCCGGTGCGAGGCGATGGCCGCGGCCTCGGCGAGTTCTATTCCGCCCTGGTGCTCGGCCCCAGTGCCGCCTGGCTCTGCGCCGAGGGCTACCTGGCACCGGCGCGGGTGTTTGCCCCACCGCTGGGGTTCTCGGTGAAGGGCCTGCGCCGGCGGATGGGGGATTTCGACCTGAGGCAGGCCGCCGGTGAGCTGGGCGGCAGCCGCATCCTTGGCGATGCCGTCAGTCACTACCTCAGCCACCTGAGCGGAAGCACGGCCATCGCCTTCTGCTGCTCGATCGCCCACGCGCAAGCCGTGGCGGAAACCTTCTCGGAACGGGGCGTGGCCGCGGCCTCGATCGATGGCTCGATGGACCCCCTGCAGCGGCGGCGGTTGCTTGAGCAGCTCGGCAGCGGTGAGCTGCAGGTGCTCACCAGCTGCAACCTGATTGGTGAGGGGGTCGATGTGCCGTCGGTGGGGGGCTGCCTGCTGCTGCGGCCCACCCAGAGCCTGGCGCTGCACCTGCAGATGATCGGCCGCTGCCTGCGGCCTCAGCCGGGCAAGCAGGCGGTGATCCTCGATCACGTCGGCAACATCGAGCGTCTCGGTCACCACCTCGACGAGCAGGAGTGGAGCCTCGAGGGCGTGCGCAAGCGCAAGCAGAGCAAGGCCCCCTCCGTGAAGACATGCCCCGAGTGCTTCTGCGCCATGGCCAGCGCCGCCAGCCTCTGCCCGGAATGCGGCAAGCAGTTCCGGCCGGAGAAGCGGCATCTGGTGACGGTGGCCGGCGAGCTGAGTGAACTGAGCCAGCAGGAGCTGCGCAGAGAGCGCCGCCGCGAGCAGCGCCAGGCCCGCACCGCGGCTGATCTGGAAGCGCTGGGAACCCAGCGCGGCATGAAAAATCCCAAGGGCTGGGCGCGGCATGTGATCGCCAGCCGCCAGGCGCGCGGCCAGTGGGAGCTGCTGGCATGAGCGAGCAGGAGCTGCAGCAGCGGATCCGCCTGGAGCTGGGCCGCGGCCCGGTGCGGCTATGGCGCAACAACGTCGGCGCCCTGCGCGATGAGCGCGGCCGTCTGGTCACCTACGGACTGTGCAAGGGCAGCAGCGACCTGATCGGTCTCAGCCAGGTCGTGATCGGCCCCGAGCACCTGGGCCAGACCCTGGCACTGTTCACCGCCCTTGAGGTGAAGACAGTCCGGGGCCGATTGAGCGAGGAGCAGGAGAAGTTCCTGCGGCTGGTGCAGCAGCTCAGCGGCCGCGCCGGCGTGGTGCGCTCACTGGAAGAAGCCAGGCTCCTGCTCGGCGGCAGCGACCTCACTGCTTGAGCCGGATTCGCCCTTACAGGAAGAAATGGCAGGGCGCTGAGCGATCAGCACCCTGCGGCTACGGCGCACCAGGGCCTTTTCCACTTCTGGGACATTCTAGAGCAGGGTGGGGCGGTGCTGCCCAGCGCCAGCGGCCCTGTAGTGATCCCCAGGCCGCAACACCCCATCCCGCCGCAGCCGCAGCAAGGTGCGGTCACTGATCCGCAGCGCCTTGCAAGCTTCCCGAGTGGAATAGGTGAACTCCATTGTTCGTCATTAAGCGACTTGCCAGGACATTAACCGTAAAAATCCGCCATTAACTGTTCGCCCGCAGCTATGTCGACATCTTCTAATAGGTTCCCATTCGGTAATCCCTGGATGCAGAGATGTTGATGCAATGAATCGTTCCAGGAACCCAACAGGTAACCCTAAGTGCCGCAGGCAATCTGCTTGGAACCCGCTCGGGAACCGGCTGCCGAGGCAAGCGATTGATGACTGAGCTCGACCATGGCACTGGCCCCGGCGGTTGACCTGAGTGATCACCGTGACAGCAGATGCCACATCAACTCCTGGCACTCAGGGCCATCAGCTGGCGGGCAAGAACCAGCAGTTCCGGCGTCACGTCCTCCGGTAACTCAGCTGCCGAAAACGCGGTAGCAATCGGGTCGAGCGGCGGCCCAGACCCGAGCAGCTGGCCCACCCCCGGTGCAGGTGCAGGCGATGACCGCTGGCCCTCATCGAGAGCCTTCTGCAGGGCCATCCCCCGCTCGATCTGCTGTGCGGTTTGCTCCACCAGGTAGCGACGGGCATGAATCACCTCGCTATGCCCCATTGCCTGGGCCTTGAGAGCCGTCGACCAGGTGGTCGTCTCCCGGGCGCGGATCGCCCAGGCATGGCGAAGGTCGTAGGCCTTGCAGCGGCCCTGGATCGCCTGAGGGCTGCGCTGCCCGGGAATGCTGCGCGGCTGATGCCAGCCCAGGAGCTTGGCCTTGATCTCGCCGACGGGCTTGGTCGCATGGCGCAGCCAATGCACCACGACCCGGCCTAGGGCAGCGTTGTTCCAGAACTGCACACTGCCGTCGCTAGCTTCCGCCGTGCGGATGGGATTTCGCCGGCGCAACTCAGCGAGCATCTCCCGGGAGTAGGCCACGTCATTGAGGCGGTAGCGCTCCAACCAGGCCTCCGGCAGCGGCAAGGCAAAGCGATGGCCCGTCTTGGTGGCACGCCCTGCTTCGCTGTCGAACATGCTGATCTGCATAAAAGTGGGCTGGATGTTGCTCTCACCCGGCAGCCTCTCGATGTGCCAAACCTCGTGGGCCCTCAGGCCATAGCAGGCAATGATGGCCATAACCCAGCCTCGCAGCGGGTTCTCCTTCTGCACCTGATCAAGCCAGGCCTGCACCTCCGCCGTGGTGGGGATGAACCGCGGGGCGGGAGCACGAACCCTGCCACTAGCAGCCTTGAGGGTTTCGAGCTTGGTGCGCAGCTCCGGCGTGGCGATTGAGATCCCCCTCTTAGCGAGGTAGTTCACCATCTGCACCACGCCGTAAAAACCGCTGGTGTTGGTCTTACGGGGCACTAGCGACAGGGTGCGGTCGCGACTGTGAGCATCCAAGGAATCAGGCGTGTGCAAACAGAAGCGCTCGAGGTCCTCCGTGCGGGCAAAAACCTCATCGGGATAGGTGCGCCCGAAGTAACCCCTGTCGGTGAAGCAGGAGAAGGGGTTCCGATCCTTGGCCTTAGGGCCGCCGGGAGCGATGTCGGACTTAATCAGCAATCTGATCTCGCCCCATGTCTGCAATGGGCCGCAATCAGGAGAAGGTTGTTCACCCGAAGCGAGATGCAGACGCCGCCAGTCGAGTCCAGGGCCGCCGCGCAGCAGTTTGCGCTGGGCTGCCAGCAAAAGTTCAACCAACTCGCCGAGATCGCCTTCCCGATCAACGCGAAAGCCCCGGGCGGACTGGCTGCGACCACCCGTGCAGGTTTCGTACACGTAGTAGTAAGGACTGTTCCGCCCCGGATGAAGCCGAACGCGGTAAGGACAGGCGGCCAGGCGTAAGCGACAGGCGGCCTGCTGAAGATCACTGCGAGGGCGCATCAGAACCACCCAGTCTCATTGGGCGAGACGCATGGGAGGCCTGTACCTAGGTACAAAAATGGGTCAAATGGTGACCGATTGGGTCGTCTCGTGTACCAGACTGTCGGACGTTGGCGATTCATGAGATCCGGTTCCCTCAGGGGGATCTGGAACCAAAAACCGGCTGTGACAAGAATGGGTCGCCTGAGATTCGAACTCAGGACCAATCGGTTAAAAGCCGAGTGCTCTACCGCTGAGCTAGCGACCCGCCCTGGTGGGCTGCCCTCGCGGGCACTCCTGGAACGTATCACCCAGGGGGCACCTCCTCCAAGGGAGCATGGTCGGGTCATCAGGGGGCCCTGATCCCCCGTTGCCCCCGTGACGCCATGTCTTCCTTTGTCTGGCCCGAGCCCAGCGTTCACCCTGAAGCCTGGGTGGCCCCCTCAGCGGTGCTGATCGGGGATGTGAGCCTCGGCCCAGGAGCGAGCCTCTGGCCGATGGCCGTGGCCCGGGGCGACCTCTGCAGCATTCAGATCGGGGCCAACAGCAACGTCCAGGACGGAGCCGTGCTGCATGGGGATCCAGGCCAGCCGGTGCTGATCGGCGCGGGGGTCACCATCGGCCACCGTGCCGTTGTCCATGGAGCCACCCTGGGGGATGGCTGCCTGATCGGCATCGGCGCCATCGTTCTCAATGGGGTGCAGGTGGGGGAGGGAGCACTGGTGGCCGCAGGGGCGGTGGTGACCAAAGACGTTCCCGCCCGCACCCTGGTGGCGGGAATCCCAGCAAAGGCCAAGCGCAGCCTCAGCGAGCTCGAAGCCGCCGAGCAGCTCCAGCACGCCCTGCGTTACAGCCAGCTGGCCGCTGCCCATGCCGGCCGCGGGACCTGAATGCTGCGATTTGGATCAACCGCTCAGGAGCCCTTCTGAGGCGGCAGCGGTTGTCCGTAAGATCGCCCCACGATGATTCTCCCTCGATGGACGCTCGGCTGCTGCTGGTTACCGCCCCGATCCTGCTCGCCGTGGCCTGGGCCGTGTTCAACATCGGCCGTGCGGCCATCGGTCAGTTGCAGCTGATGCTCAAGCGTTCCCGCGCCTGATGGTTCTGGTGATCGGTGCCGGCCTGGCCGGCACTGAAGCGGCCTGGCAGATCGCCCAGGCAGGGCTGCCGGTGCGGCTGGTGGAGATGCGGCCAGTACGGCGCTCTCCCGCCCACCACAGCGCCGAATTCGCTGAACTTGTCTGCAGCAACAGCTTTGGCGCCCTCTCCAGTGATCGGGCCGCCGGGCTGCTTCAGGAGGAACTCCGCCAGCTGGGGTCACTGGTCATCAGCACAGCTGACGGCCACTCCGTGCCGGCCGGCGGTGCCTTGGCTGTGGATCGCGGCCGGTTCAGCGCTGATCTCACCCGCATCCTTGAAACCCATCCCCTGATCCAGGTGGAGCGTGTCGAGCAGCTGCGGCTGCCCGAGCCCGAGGAGATCACCGTTCTGGCCACCGGCCCCCTCACCAGTGACTCCCTGGCCGAGGATCTGCGCCGTTTCACCGGCCGCGACGACTGCCATTTCTTCGACGCGGCCAGCCCGATCGTGGCGGGCGAGAGCATCGATCTGGGGGTGGCCTTCCGCGCCAGCCGCTACGACAAGGGCGACGCCGACTACATCAACTGCCCCATGAACCGGGAGCAGTACGAGCGGTTCCGGCAGGCCCTGCTGGCGGCTGAGCAGGCCGAACTCAAGGATTTCGAGCAGGAGAGCGCCAGCTACTTCGAGGGCTGTCTGCCGATCGAGGAGCTGGCCCGTCGCGGCGACGACACCATGCGCTACGGCCCGCTCAAACCCATCGGCCTCTGGGATCCCCGCTGGGGCGACCTTCACGACCGCGACGTGCGCCGCGCCAAACGGGCCTATGCCGTGGTGCAGCTGCGCCAGGAAGACCGCGACGGTCGCCTGTGGAACCTGGTGGGCTTCCAGACAAACCTGAAATGGGGGGAGCAAAAACGCGTGCTGCGCCTGATCCCAGGCCTGGAGAACGCCGAGTTCGTGCGCTTCGGGGTGATGCACCGCAACACCTTCCTTGAAGCTCCGCAGCTGCTTGATCCCACCCTGCAGTTCCGGCAGCGGCCCACCCTGCTGGCAGCGGGGCAGATCACCGGCACCGAGGGTTATGCCGCCGCGGCGGCCGGCGGCTGGCTGGCGGGCACCAACGCCGCCCGCCTCGCCCATGGCCGGAGCCCGATCGCCCTGCCGCCCACCACCATGATCGGCGCCCTCACCCACTTCATCGCCGAAGCCCCCAGCGCGAAGTTCCAGCCGATGCCCCCCAACTTCGGCCTGATGCCCGAACTGAGCGTGCGGGTGCGGGAGAAGCGGGCCCGCTACGGCGCCTACCGCGATCGCTCCCTGGCCGATCTGGCACCGTTCAGGCCCGAAGCCCGCAGTGCTGCGCTGACCTTTGCCTAGGGTCGACCCTGCCAGCCGGCCCACCCCCGTGAGCGTCCTCTCCAGCCCTGACAGCTCAGCCACCGCCAGCACAGCCAACCCCCAGGGCTGGGACGCGCTCGTGATCGGCTCCGGCATCGGCGGCCTGGTGACGGCGACCCAGCTGGCCGCCAAAGGGGCGCGGGTGCTGGTGCTGGAGCGCTACTTGATCCCCGGCGGCAGCGGCGGCAGTTTCGAGCGCCAGGGCTACACCTTCGACGTGGGCGCCTCGATGATCTTCGGCTTCGGGGAGAAGGGTCACACCAACCTGCTCACCCGCGCCCTGGCCGACGTGGGCGAACGGCTGGACACCATCCCCGATCCGGCCCAGCTCGAGTATCACCTCCCCGGCGGTCTGACCGTGGCGGTGGATCGCGACTACGACACCTTCATCGAGCGGCTTTCGGCCAGCTTCCCCCATGAGGCGGTCGGCATCCGCCGCTTCTACGACACCTGCTGGAGCGTGTTCCGTTGTCTCGACGCGATGCCGCTGCTCTCACTCGAGGATCCGGCCTACCTGGCGAAGGTGTTTGTGCGGGCACCGCTGGCCTGCCTCGGCCTGGCCCGCTGGCTGCCCGTGAATGTGGGCGATGTGGCCCGCCGGCACATCAAGGATCCGACGCTGCTGAAGTTCATCGACATGGAGTGCTTCTGCTGGTCGGTGATGCCAGCGGATCGCACGCCGATGATCAACGCCGGCATGGTCTTCTCCGACCGTCATGCCGGCGGGATCAACTATCCGCGCGGCGGCGTGGGCTCGATTGCGCGCCACCTGGTGAGGGGTCTGGAGCGCCACGGCGGCTCGATCCGCTACCGCTCCCGGGTCACCCGGGTGCTGATTGAAGACGGCAAAGCCGTGGGGGTGGAGCTGGCGGGGGGTGAAACGATCCGGGCCAGCCGGGTGATCTCCAACGCCACCCGCTGGGACACCTTCGGCGGGCTGGTGGAGGAGGCCAAAGTGCCGGCCGCGGAGCACACCTGGCGGCGTCGCTACAAGGCCTCGCCCTCGTTCCTGTCCCTGCATCTGGGAGTGAAGGCTGAAGTGATTCCCGCAGGCAGCCACTGCCATCACCTGCTGCTGGAGGACTGGAGCGCGATGGAGGCGGAGCAGGGGACGATCTTCGTCTCGATTCCCACCCTGCTCGATCCGGCGCTGGCACCGGAGGGGAGGCACATCGTCCATGCCTTCACTCCCTCGAACCTGGAGGCCTGGCAGGGGCTCTCCCCCAGCGACTACCGCGCCGAAAAAGAAGCGGCGGCCGATCGCCTGATCCTCCGGCTGGAGCAGATCCTGCCCGGCCTGGGCGTGGCGATCAGCCACCGGGAAGTGGGCACCCCCCGCAGCCACCGGCGCTTCCTCGGGCGTCACCAGGGCAGCTATGGACCGGTGCCGGCCCTGCGCCTGCCGGGGCTGCTGCCTATGCCCTTCAACCGCAGCGGCATTCCCGGGCTGTATCTGGTGGGTGATTCCTGCTTTCCCGGCCAGGGGCTGAACGCGGTGGCCTTCAGCGGCTTCGCCTGCGCCCACCGGGTGGGCGCCGATCTGGGCCTCAACTCCTGGGCCCTGCCCGACTGAACCGCCATCAAGGCCCAGCACGGGCACCGAGCCGGAAACCCGACCCAGGCACGCTCGCGCCCATCACTCACGCTCCATAGGGTGAGCGCCATTGATGGTCATGCCTCCATGGGTCCTGTCCCCACCCCCAACCACGAGGATCTCGCCCGCTATCTGGAGCAGAACGACGCCCTCAGCAAGCCCTGGATGCTGCTGCAGTTGCGTCTGAGCCGGCTCAGGGAAGAGAAGGAGTCCCTCGGGGCCGATGAATACCTGCGCCGGGTGCAGGACGCCCACAACGACCTGATGCGTCTGGGCACCTTCTGGCGCGGTCGCGAAGCCGAACTGTTCGGTCACAGCTGAGCCCCATGGCCTCCCAACCGCCAGGAGAAGTACCGGATCAGCCCCAGACGTACCCGGTGGCCCCGCTGATTCGCTTCACCCTGCTGGGGCTTTATCTCGCCCTGGTGCTGCCCCTGCCGCTTCTGGCCACGCCCCCGTTGCGGCCGGCACTCACAGCCGCCCTGCCGTTGGGCTTCGTGCTGGTGGCCGCCCTGCTCAGCGAGCGGGTGAGGCTGGATCAGGAGGGCATCACGGTGGGCCATCCCCGCTGGTGCGCCTGGCTGCTGCGCCGGGGCTGGCAGCTTCCCTGGGGGCAGCTTGAGGCTCTCACCAGCGTCGGCACCAGCCAGGGCGGACGGGTCTATTACCTGCGCTCCCGGGATGGCCGCCGCCTGCTGCTGCCCCAGCGGGTGGCCCGCTTCCCCGCCTTCTTGCTGCAGGTGCAGCGCACCAGCGGCCTGGATCTCTCGGGCGTGGGCAGGATCTCGCCTGCGTGGACCTACTGGGCCCTGGCTGGTCTCTCGCTGACCATGCTGCTGGGGGAGCTGGTGGTGATCACCACCTGGCCCATGGACAAAGTTCCGAGCCTGGGCTGAGCCCAGCTCGGCGTCAACTGGCGCCGGCGGCCTGAGAACGCACACCACCGGCCGGGCTGAGGGAGGGCTCAGGGGCTTCAGGGAGGGTTTCAAGGCTGAAGCGATAGCCCTGCTGGCGCACGGTTTCGATGCCACCTCCTTCGCCAAGACCGGCCAGCTCAAGCTTGCGGCGCAGGGTGAGCACCTGGGTGTCGACGGAGCGGGGACCGCCGCTGAACGGGGGCCAGGCCATGCGCAGCAACTCCTGGCGGCTGCGCACCATGCCGGGGGGCATCAGCAGGGCACAGAGCAGGGCGAATTCCCTTGGGCTGAGCTCCACGGGTTGATCGCGCAGGGTCACCTGGCGCAGCAGCAGATGCACCTCCAGCGGACCGACGCAGACGCGCTCCTGCAGACCGGTGCCGCTGCGGCGCAGCAGGCTGCGGCAGCGGGCCGCCAGCTCCTCAAGACCGAAGGGCTTGCGCAGCACGTCGTCGGCACCGGCATCGAGCAGAGCCACCACCGGATCAGCGCCGCTGCGGGCCGTGAGCACCATCACCGGGGTGCGCAGATGGGCCGCCAGGCGCAGGGCTGTGCTCTCTTCGAGCAGTTCGGCGCTCACCAGCAGATCGGGGGTCTGGTCGTCGCAGAGCTGAAGTGCTTCAGACGCCGTCGCCACAGCAGCGGCCAGGTATCCATCCTGACGCAGTCTCTGGGCCAGGACCGTGCGTAGGGTTGGATGAGGGTCGACAACCAGAACACGCTTCAACATCGCTGAACCACCGGAACGTGGCTCCAGCGTCAGCTTGATGGACGTGGGATCACTGGAATCATGCTTTGGTGTGAGCTCCACACGCGGCCACGGGTGAGTCCCTAGGCTACCCGATACACCCCGGGAGCAGTCGGTATCGATCGATGCCACCCCCGCCCAGACAGCCTGTGCCCCTATGACCGCGCTGCAGAATCCAGACGCCATCCGTCACTTCCAGTCGATCTGTGACGCCTGCCAGGACCTGGCCAGCCGCTACCACAGCCCCTCCGAACTCAGGCTCTACGCCGATGGCTATCTGCATGCCCTGCGCCGCGGTTCCGTGCTGCAGCCTCTGGATCAGCGCCGCCTGGAAGACCTGATCGAGCGTTGGATCATGGACCCCTCCAGCTTCATCGGCCCCGACGGCAACCTCAGCACCCTGTTCGAGAACAGTCGCAACTGATCAGTGGCGACTGTTCAGCGCCCTGGAGGCCGGCCGGCTCGATGATGGTTCGTGAGGAGAATCCCTAGCTGGCCAGTGCCACCGTGAGGGTTTCACGCAGTTCGCCGGAGTTGTACATCTCGATGAGGATGTCGGAGCCGCCAATGAACTCGCCGTTCACATAGACCTGGGGAATGGTGGGCCATTCCGAATACTCCTTGATGCCCTGGCGAATCTCCTGATCGGAGAGCACATCGAAGGTTTCGAAGGGCAGACCCAGGGAGTTGAGGATCTGGACCACATTGTTGGAAAAACCACATTGCGGCATCAGCTTTGAGCCCTTCATGAACACCACGATCGGGCTGCTGCTCAGAAGGCTGTCGATGCGTTGCTTGACGGCGCTGTCCATGGATGCCAGGGGTAAAAGAGTTGGGGGAGTAAGGAGGAGCGGAAGGATCAGCCCACGCCAACGGGCGTTGTGGTCTGCAGGGCCAGGGCATGGATGGCCTCGCTGGCCAGCTCCCGGCGCAGGGCTGCGTAAACCAGCTGGTGCTGTTTGATCCTCGAGAGGCCGGCAAAGGCGGAGGACACCACTTTCACCTGGAGATGGTCGCCACCCCCGGTGAGATCCTCCACCTCCACCTCGGCATCAGGGAGGCTGGCGCAGATCGCTTCTTTCACCTGCTCCGAGTGCACCATGACAGGGAATCCATCCACTTGAGGTGGAATCTAGAAGCCGGAGCGCCCAGCTGCCTTACGGCGTTGCCGGGGAGTCGCTCACGGCGGTGTAGGGAATGGTGGCGAAGCCGAGTTCCACCAGGGTCTGGTAAGCGCGACGCCCCTCCTCGCGGGTCGGGGTCATCACCTTCACCACCTCCACCAGAAGGGGCACGGCCACCTCAGGCTGGTTCTGTCGGCGCAGCAGGGCGGCCAGACGCAGGTTGGACTGAGCCAGCAGCTCCAGCGACTCACGGCCCTTCTGGTCCATCTCGCGGGGAATGCGCGCATCGAGGCCACGGAAGGAACCGCTCAGATCTCGGTAGAAGCCGAGCAGCTTCAAGCTGGCATCCCTGGCCTGGTCGTAGTCCTTGCGGGCGGAAGCCAGATCACCACGGGCCACGGCTGCATCACCACGGCTGAGCAGGTCCTTGACGGCCTGCAGGTTGAAGGTTCCAGCCGACCCCTCAAGCACCTTCGGGGGCTCACCCTGGGCCTGAAGGGGCAGGATCGGGGCGAAGGGGAGCAGGGTTGCCGCCAGGGCAAGCCCGAGGGCAACGTAGGGCCGGCGCACGGAGAACAACACCGAAAGTTCGTCGGACTCTACGGGGAAGCGAAGGGACGACCCACGGCGATGCGGGCCGCTTCCTCAGCTGATTGCATCGCCACCGCCAGCCGGTCGTTGAGGGCGCGCACCGCGGCGCGGCCGCCATCGCCCTCCACCGCCAGGGCAGGAGCAAAGGCCAGGGCGGCCCGGCTCCTGAAGCTCGGAGGGGCCTTGCCGTAGCCGATCCCGACCGGAACCACCCGCACATCCACCCCCTGGCTGGCGGCCAGAAGCGCCAACCGTCCCAGACCCTGGTGCACCCGAATCGGTTCATCCTGACGGCGGATCTGGCCTTCGGGAAACACCACCAGCTGCTCCGAAGCGGCCAGCAGGTCGACGGCATAACGAAGGGAGCTGGTGCCCGGCCGTCCCTGGTCGATCGGGAAGCAACCCAGACGGTCGAGAAACCAGCCCTGGATCCCCCTCATCTCCGTGACGGTGACCATGAAGCGGCAATCGCGGCCACTGATCCGACGGCCGGCGGCGTAGGGCAGGAGCAGGGCGTCCCAGCGGGCCCGGTGGGTGGGAGCCAGCAGCACCGGACCCTCCAGAGGCAGGTGCTCGGATCCCAGCACCTCGATCGAGCTGAAGAACCCCGGAAGGGCCAGGTCCTGGGTCACCAGCATCGCCAGTGGAGACAGCACGGGACTGATGCCCCGACAGACGCTGCTCTCCCGGGCCACCAGGCTGGAGAGGTGCTTCGACTCGGTCCTCAGTGGTCCCTCGATCACTTCCGTCGTCTTGGCCGTCACCAGAAGCCGTATCCCCCAATCGCTGCAAGTTAGAGGGCGCCGCAGTGCTTCGTTTCAGGGCACGGGCAGTTGCCTCTGCGGTTGAGCGCGACCCCGCAACGGCCTCGGAGGGACCGGGCCTGATCCATAGGATCAAAGCTTCATCGAGCACATCCGCTAGCCATGGCCAGCCTTGGCGTGAACATCGATCACATCGCCAACGTGCGTCAGGCCCGCCGGGCCCTGGAACCAGATCCGGTCACCCTGGCGCTGCTGGCGGAGCTGGGGGGCGCCGATGGGATCACCGTGCATCTGCGCGAAGACCGGCGCCACATCCAGGAGCGCGACGTCGAGCTGCTGCGGGCCACCGTGCGCAGCCGCCTCAACCTGGAGATGGCTGCCACCCCTGAGATGGAGGCGATCGCCCTGCGGATCCGCCCGGACATGGTGACCCTGGTGCCGGAACATCGCCAGGAGGTCACCACCGAAGGCGGACTCGACGTGGTGAGCCAGCTCGGCACGCTCCAGGCACTGGTGGGCCGCCTGCAGGGCTCAGGCATCCCGGTCAGCCTGTTCGTGGATCCGGAGGTCACTCAGCTGGAAGCCAGCCGTGCCAGCGGTGCCCGCTGGGTGGAGCTGCACACAGGCGCCTACGCCGAGGCCGACTGGGCTGAGCAGCCGCGGGAACTGGCGCGGCTCGAAGAGGGCAGCTTCGTGGCCCGTTCCCTGGGGCTGCGGGTCAATGCTGGCCACGGGCTCACGTACCAGAACGTGGAGCCGATCGCCGCGATCGAGGGGATCGAGGAGCTGAACATCGGCCACACGATCGTGGCCAGGGCCCTGGCCGTGGGGTTGCAGAGCGCTGTGAGGGAGATGCGCGCCCTGATCCAGAATCCACGCCGCGACCCTCTCTTCAGCGGCAGCACCCCATGAGCGCCTCCCCAACCACCACCTATCACTTCATCGCCGCCAGTGAGCAATTCCTGACGGTGGAGGAACCCCTAGAGGAGGTGCTGCGCGAGCGGGTGCGCAACTACGGCGAAGTGGGCAAGGCGATCGATTTCTGGCTGCTCAAGCGTCCAGCCTTTCTGAGCGCCCCTGAGCTTTCGGCACTGGCCACCACGGTGCCAAGCCCTGCAGCGGCCGTGGTCTCCACCGATCCCAAATTCATCGATTTCCTCAAGCTGCGGCTGGAATTCGTGGCCAAAGGCAGCTTTGAAGCCCCCAGCGCCTCAATTGAGGATCCCCTGGCCCAGCAGGCCGTCTGAGCGGCTCAGGCCGGCTGCTTCTGCTTGGTGACCATCCAGCCATCCAGCAGCTGAAGCTGGATTGGGTTAAGGGCGGCATCAGCGAGGAGCCGCTCCCTCAGACGTGCGACATCGTCTGGATGGAGCTCTCCATTTTTTTGCCAGTGGAGATCCGTGGTGATCAAGGTGTTGACGTGCTGACGTCTGGGTTGGTTCATGCTCTCAGCCTGAAGGTGGCCTGAGCGGCATGAAATCCAAGGATTTTCTTGAGAGATCCGCTGGATGTCTCAGATCACGCATGTTGCCCTGATTATCGGCCGCTCAGAACAGCCCGAGGAAGCGACGCCGAGGTTCCTGCTCCCCCCCGGCTGCCTTGGGCGCTCGCCCCTGGCCCCCGTCCTGCTGGTAACGGGGAAGGTTGTCGCCGATGGTGAGCAGCGCTTCCTTGTTCTTCCACCAGATCCAGTCGCGGATCGGCGGTGTCGCCAGCAGATCCTCGCGGCTGAGCCCCAGACCGAGCTTGCGGGAGGCGTCCACCAGCACCTCGATCATCGCGTCGCCGTCACGGCAGCGGGCCAGCGCCTCATTGGTGCGTTTCGCCCCGTTCAGGGCCTTCACCAGGGCCTGCACTCTCTGGGACACCGGCAAGGAAGCAGGATTCATCGGACCCCAGCGGCATGATTCGGACCGTACCAGCTTCAGAGGGCCGGCGAAGGATCTGGGCCAGCGCTGATCGCCATCGGGCTGACAGAAGTGGAGATCAGAGGCCACACTGGATACAGCGCAGTTCCCCTTCGGCGCATCCATTGCATGGCGTCCCCAACGCAGTCCCCCCGTCACTGGGTGATCGGTGACGTCCATGGCTGCGCCACCGCTCTCCAGGATCTGATCAGCCGACTGCCCGGCAGCGAACGTTTGATCTTCTGCGGTGATCTGATCAATCGAGGGCCCCAGATTGAGCGCACCATGCTCCTGGCCTGGGCGCTGGTGGAACAGGGGCGGGCCGTCTGGTTGCGGGGAAACCACGAGCAGAGCCTGCTCAAGGCCCTCAGCAGGCAACGGGGGACCAGTGATCCGGCCCTGGCGGGGTCCGACACCTACCGGCAGCTGGGTAGCCGTCAATGCCGCCTCTGGCGCGAGCGGCTGGAGAGCCTTCCCCTGGCCTACTGGGGCAAGGGCTGGGTGGCCACCCATGCTGGCTTTGATCCCAGCAGCTGGTTGCCCGACCTCTCCATCCGTCATCCCTTCTGGAGCCGATACGACGGCCGCTTCGGGGACGTGATCATTGGCCACACCCCCGTGGCCCGGGTGGAGCGCAGTGCCAACGGCATCGTCAAGATCGACACCGGCGCCTGCTACGGCGGACGGCTGAGCGCCTACTGCCCGGAAACCGGCGAACTGTGCAGCGTGCCTGGCCTGCGCAGCATCGAGGCACAGCTACCGGCCCCGGGCCAGCGGCGTTCATCCAGGGTGGTGGCCGGCTCCCTCTGACGGCGATCCCATGCTGATGGCTGTCCAATGCTGATGGCTGTCCAATGCTGATGGCTGTCCAATGCTGACGGTGTATCGCAGCAACCGGGCCGACCTGCTCGCCCAGCTGCTGGGACAACACCTGCTTCTCGCCCCCCCCGACCCCTTCGAGACGGTATCGGTGGTGGTGAACACCTGGCCCACCAGCCGCTGGCTGGGGGAGCAGCTGGCCCTGGAGCTGGGGGGCATCGCCGCCAACATCCGCTTTCCCTTTCCAGGCAGCCAGCTGCGCGCCATCGTCGAGCAGCTCCTTGGCGAGAGCACCGAGGGAAGCGACCCCTGGCGGGCGGGCGACCTGGTCTGGCCGGTGCTGGAGCTGCTGCCGCAGCTGGTGGAGGCGCCGGAAGCCGCGCCGCTGCGGCGCTGGCTGGAGCACCGCGACGACGGGGGCGAGCTGGATGCCCCCCTCTGGCAACTGGCCCGCGCCATCGCCTATGGCCTCGATGACCTCAGCCTCTACAGGCCCGCCATGGCCCTGGCGTGGTGGCAGGGCGGCAGTGGTGACAGCCGTGGCAATCCCCTGCCGGAGTCGCTGGCCTGGCAGCCCCTGCTGGTTCAGCACTTGCGGGACCGCCTGGGTCAGAAGCCCTTCGGGCTCAAGGCCCTGGACCTGATCGAGCGCTTGCGCCAAGGACAGATCAGCGGCGAAGGGATCGCCTCCCCCTTGCGCCTGTTCGGCCTCAGCAGCGCCCCGCCGGTGCAGGTGCAGCTGCTCCAGGCCCTGGCCCTGGTGGTGCCCGTGGACCTCTACCTGCTCACCCCCTGCGCCGACCTCTGGCAGCGCTGCATTGAGCGCCGCCGCGAACTCCAGGACGCCCTGGCCCTGGAGCAGCCCTTCGGCCTCGACTGGTTGCTGCAGACCCCGGGTCTCGAGGCCCGCTTCGGCCGCCTGGGGGGGGAATTCCAGCAGTTGCTGGAGGGCACCGGCGAGTCGGAGCTGGTCAGTGCCCAGGAGCGGGATCTGTTCCTGTTGCCGGCCACGGCGGCGGCCGCCGCCCAGCGCAGCCCCAGCCTGCTGGAGCAGCTGCAGGAGCAACTCGCCCAGCCGGCGGCAGCCTCTCCCCTGAAGCGCTCTGGGGAGGACCACTCCCTGGAGTTCCATCCCTGTCCGGGGAGGCTGCGGCAGGTGCAGATCGTGCGTGATCGCCTGCTGCAGCTGCTGGCCTCTGACCCCAGCCTCGAGCCGCGCCACATCCTGGTGATGACTCCCGAGGTGGACCAGCTGGCGCCCCTGCTGGCCTCGGTCTTCTCCGACAGCGACGCCACGGGAGTTGAGCTGCCCTGGCGGCTCACCGACCGCAGCCAGCTCGATGACGCCGGCATCGCCCAGTCGCTGCTGCAGGTGCTGCGGCTGGCGGGAGAGCGCCTGACGGCCTCGGGCCTGGAAGGCCTGCTCGAGAGCGCTGCCCTGCAGGAGCACCATCAGCTGGAACCCCACGAGGCTGCCGCCATCACCAGGGCACTGCAGGCCAGTGGCTTCCGCTGGGGGCTGGACGGGAGCGAGCGCGGCGGCGCCGAGCAGCACAGCCTGAGCTGGGCGATCGATCGACTGTTGCTGGGCCTGGTGCTCCCCGACCAGCCCGGGCTGGCCATCGGCGACTGCGCGCCCCACCCCCTGGCCGGCACGCCTGAGAGCCAGGGGCGCTGGATCCTGCTGCTCACTCGCCTCAGGCGGGCGTTGGCGGAGCTGCGCCACAGCCGCCGCGCCGAGGAGTGGGGCCCCTGTCTCAGGGGCCTGCTCGAGGACCTCTTCGGCGACGGCGGCGAGAGGGCCTGGGAGCTGACAACGATCCACCAGGCCATCGCCGAGTGGACGGCCGGGGCCGCCGGCTGCACCCTGACGATCCCGCCAACGGTGGTGGCGGCGGTGCTGCAGGAGCGGCTGGCCGCCGACAGCGGCCGCTTCGGCCACCGCAGCGGCGCCCTGACGATCAGCGCCCTCGAGCCGATGCGGGCCATCCCCTACCGGGGGATCGTTCTGATGGGCCTCGATGCGGAAGTGTTCCCACGCCGCCGACAGCGGCCCAGCTTCCATCCCATGGAGCATCAGCGCCTGCTGGGGGACCCCGATCCGGCCGACCAGGACCGCTATGTGCTGCTGGAGGCGCTGCTCTCGGCCCGCGATCACCTGCTGGTCAGCTGGAGCAGCCGGGACGAGCGCAAGGGCGATCCCCTCCCACCGCCGGCCCCGGTGCGCCAGTGGCTGGATCAGCTGCGGGCCGACCTCGGTGCCGAGGGCTTCGAGGGTCTGGTGGTGGACCACGCCGTCAACCCGCTCGATCGCCGCAATTTCCTGCCGGCAGGTCACCGGCCGCCACCCAGCTGTGACCAGCGCCTGCGCCAGGCCCGCCAGCGCCTCGAGGATCCGGCCCTGGCGGTTCAACCACTTCAACCCCTGGCCCGGCGTCAGCCACCCGAGCCAGCCGCAGCAAACGGCACCAGCGCGCCTGAGGGGGATCCCACCACTGATCCCTTTGAAGACCTGCGCCGCTGGCTGATGGCGCCCCAGGACAGCTGGCTGCAGCAGCTGGGCCTGCGGCCGCGGGAATGGGCCGACCCGGTGGAAGACCTTGAAGCCCTCAGCCTCGATGAGCTGCGGCGCTCCCGGCTGCTGCGCGATCAACTGGCCCGCGGCAGCCATGACCCTGACCCGCCCGACTGGCTGCGGCTGTGGCGCGGCCGCGGCCTGGCCCCTCCCCTGACGGCGGGGGAGCTGGAAGGCGACGCCCTCAGCCAGCCCTGGTCATCGCGGCAGCAACTCCGGGTTCAGCTGGGGGAACCCCGCGGCCAGCGGCAGAGATGGCCGGAGCGGCAGGGAGCACCACTGAGCAGGGTCCTGGAGGCGGGTCTTGACTGGCGCGACGATCTGCTGGTGCTGGTGCACACCGCCCGGGCCCGCACCCCCCACCGGCTCGATCTCTGGCTGCAGCTGTTGCTGGCGGGTGCCAGCGGCCAGGCCCCGCGGCAGGCACTCCTGATCGCTCGCGACAAGGATCGTTTCGTGGTGGCGCAGCGGTTGCAGCCCGTCGGAGCGGAGGCCGCGGCCGAACAACTGCAGCAGTTGCTCAGCTGGCGGCAGAGCCATCGCCACCACTGCTGGCCGGTGCCCCCGGAAACCGGCTGGGCCTATGCCCAGGCTGAGCACAGCCGCCCCGGCGATGGCTCCGCCAAGGCGTTGCAGAGCTGGGAGGGGGCTCCCCCCTGGACCGACGGCGAACGGCAACAGGAGGCGATGGCCCTCTGCTTCGGCCGAGAGTGTCCGGCTGACTCCCTCCTCCGAGGCGATTTCGGAGCGTTCTCCTCCCTGGCCATGGCCCTGCATGAACCGCTGCTGGAGCAGCAGCTGAAGCCATGAGCAGCGCCGGAGCCCAGGCAGCCAATGGCCTGCCCCTGGATCCAGGGTTGCACCTGATCGAGGCCAGTGCCGGCACCGGCAAGACCTTCACCCTCGCCCACCTGGTGCTGCGGTTGGTGGGTGAGCGGCAGCTGTCGCTGCGTGCCCTGCTGGTGGTCACCTTCACCAAGGCCGCCGCCGCCGAGCTCAGGGACCGGATCGGCCGGCGGCTGCAGCAGGCCCAGCAGCTGCTGCAGACCCCTGATCCGGCAGGCCACGAGGGTCTTGATCAGGAGCTGAAGGAGTGGCTGGGGAACATCCCCCCGCAGAACTACGAGCGGCTGCGCGCCCAGCTGCTGCTGGCCCTCGAGGAACTCGACGCCGCCGACATCACCACGATCCACGGGTTCTGCCACCGCAGCCTGCAGCGTCAGGCCCTGGAGGCGGGCCTGGCCCCTGAGGTGGAGCTGGACAACGACGGGGCGCTGCTGCAGGAGCAGGTGGTGCACGACTACTGGCAGCAGCAGGTGCTGCCCCTGCCCGCCCACGCCCTGCGGGGACTGATCAGCAAGGGGGTCCAGATCCAGGCGCTGCAGAGCCTGCTGGCCACCCTGGAAGGGGATCCGGCCCTGGCCAGCCCGGAGCTGCCGCCGCGCTGGGACCCCGAGCGCCCCCTGCCCGACCAGTGGCTCGCCCAGTGGAAGGCCGACTGGCAGCGCTTTCAGGCCCTCTGGGAGCAGCAGGGGGAGGCGCTGGAGCAGGCACTCTGCGCGGCGGCGGCGGAACGCAAGCAGGCCGGCCTCAAGAGCAAGGGGCCCTACAGCGCCAAACCCCGGCACAAACGCGCCCAGCTGCTGAGCGCCTGGCTGCAGCATCAGCCGTGCCCGGGCTCCTACACCGAGCTGCTGGAGGAGAAAACCAGCTGGATTCCCGACTACTTCCACCCGGGGCCGATCAGCCAGGCAGCGGCAGCGCTGGAGAGTCCGCGGCCGAAGCTGCCCCAACCCCGCTTGCTGGAAGCGGCGGCGGCCCTGGTGGACGGCCCTGCCGAGGCGGTGCTCGGCCATTTCTGCCACTGGGCCCGGGCGGAGCTGGCGCGGCGGCGGCAACGGGGAGGGCGCATGAGCTACGGCGACTTGCTCGTTGGCCTCGATCCCGGTGGCGACGGCAGCCAGCGGCCTGGCCTGATCGAGGCCCTCTCCCAGCGCTACGGGGCAGCGCTGATCGATGAGTTCCAGGACACCGATCCCCTGCAGTGGCGGATCCTGCACCGGGCCTTCGCAACCGCTGCTGCCCAGCCCCGGCACCTGCTGGTGCTGGTGGGAGATCCCAAGCAAGCCATCTACCGTTTCCGGGGAGGCGATCTCGACACCTACCGAACGGCCAGCAGCACAGCCGCGACCAGTCACCGGCTCGCGCGCAACTTCCGCTCCTCGCCGCCCCTGCTGGAGGCGCTCAACCGTCTGATGGCCCCGGGCCTGCCGCGCTCGCAGCTGCCTGTGCCGCCCCTTCAGGCCGCCCGCCCTGAGGGGGGAGAGCCCTTGATCCTGCCGGCGGGACAACAGCCCCTTCAGCTGCTCTGGCTGGGGAGCGATCGCGCCGCCGCAGAGGCGCTCCCCAGCCGCGGCGAGCTGGAGAACCGGGTGGGTGATCGGGTGGCGGCCCTGGTGCTGGATCTGCTGCTGAGGGGATGGCGGATGGGTGAAGGGGAGGGGAGCCGGCCTCTACAACCCTCCGACCTCTGCCTGCTGGTGGACCGGCACCAGCAGGCCGAAGACCTGCGCGAGGCCCTGGAGCGCCGTGGGCTCCCCAGCCGCCTGCTCAGCCAGGGGGATGTGTTCGCCGGTGAAGGGGCCGCCCTGCTGCAGCGGTTGCTCGATGCCCTGGCGGAGCCTGGTAGCGGCCCACGCCTGCGGCTGCTGGCCGCCTCCCCCCTGCTGGGCTGGAGTCCACAGCAGCTGGCGGCCGCCGGCAGCCAGGAGTGGGATCGCCTCTCCGGCCAGCTGGCCCGCCTGGCTGAGCGCCTCCCCGACGACGGACTGCTGGCCACCCTGGGGCGACTACTGCGCAGTGAGGAGCTGGCCCGGCTCTCCCTGCAGGGTCGCTGGCTGGCCGACCTGCAGCAGTGCGCGGAGCTGGTGCAGGAGCGGCTGCACCAGCAGCGGCTCGGGGCGGCCGCCAGCGCCGACTGGTTGCGGCGGCGGCGGCTGCACCCGCCCGAGACCGTGCCGGAGAACCAGCAGCCCCACAGCGATGCGGTCGCCTCCGCGGTGGGGGTGGTGACGGTGCACCGCAGCAAGGGACTGGAATTCCCCGTGGTGATCTGTCCCTACTTCTGGCAGGGGGTAGGGAGCACCAACCGCCGGGGGGGCCGGGGCATCGGGCGCCGCTGGACCCCGCCGCAGGCCAGCGGGCCCCAGCTCGATGTGCATCTCGATCAGCGCTGGGGGCCTGGCCAGGAGGCAGCGGAGCAGGAGCAGGCCGCCCTGACGGCGGAGCGGGAACGGCTGGCCTACGTGGCCCTCACCCGCGCCAGGGAGCTGCTGGTGCTCGGCTTCGGGCCGGCCCGGGGCCAGGGCAGCAACCCCCTGATCCCCTGGCTGTTCAGCGACCAACCCCTGCCAGCCCTGGAGGCCGACGACGACATTGATGCCGGTCGCTCCGATCAGGAGTGGCTCGAGCATCTCGAGGGAGAGATCGAGCGGCGCGCTCTGCCGATCACCCTGATCAGCGGCGATCCCGAGCAGCCGGCCGCGCGGCGCTGGCAGGTGCCGGCGGAGGCCGGAGATCTGCGCACCGGCCCGGTCCCCCGCTGGTCACTGCTCTCGGGCTGGGGGCGCAGCAGCTACTCCAGCTGGACCCAGGGGGCCCATGGGGAACCGCTGGCACCGGAGGCGATCGAGGAGGGCCGCGAAACCGATGGCTTCGATCGCACCGCCAGTGATGCGGATGGCCCAGGCCCTCAGGCCACAGATCCCGTCAGCCCGAAGCAGGGGCCAGAGACCTGGGGGGGCCGCAACGGCCCTCTGGCGATGTTTCCCCGCGGCGCCGCCGCCGGTGATTGCCTGCACCGCATCCTGGAGCGGGTCGATCACCGCCAGCCTGGTGACGACCCTCTCCACCGGGAGCTGGTGGAGAGGGAGCTGGAGCGGGCTGGACTGGATCTGGATCACGCTCCGGCCACCCTGCAGTTCCTCGAGCAGCTGCGTCACACGCCGATGGGAGGAGCGCTGGGAGAGGTGTGCCTGGCCCAGCTGGATCCTCGGCGGCAGCTGCGCGAGATGCCCTTCGATCTGCCCCTGGCCCTGGGAGCAGACGCCTCAGCAGGGCGAGCCCTGGTGCGGGCCCAGGGGTTGGCCGAGGTGTTCAGCCGGCACCCCGAGGGGAGCGTCAGCGGAACCTACCCCCAGCGGCTGGCGGAGTTGAACGTGGCCAGCCGCGGATTCCTCACCGGCTCGATCGATCTGGTCTTCACCGCGCCCGGGGGGGACGGGCAGGAGCGCTGGTGGGTGGCCGACTGGAAAAGCAACTGGCTGGGGCAGCGTGACCGCCAGGGCCAGCCGGTCGCCTGCGGGCCCCTCGACTACGGACGGGCCGAGATGGCAGCCGTGATGGAGAGCCACCATTACCCGCTGCAGGCTCACCTCTATCTGGTGGCCCTGCACCGCTATCTGGGCTGGCGCCTGCCGGGCTACAGCCCCCAGCGCGATCTCGGCGGCTCTGTGTACATCTTTCTGAGGGGCGTCCCCGGTGCCATCAGCCCGCCACCGGACCTGACGATGGCGGAGTTGTCGGTGCCCGGGATGTTCGTGGAGCCGGCCCCGCTGGGGCGGCTCGAAGCCCTCGATGCCCTGCTGCGGGAGGGCCAGCGATGACACCCAAAGCCCCCCTCACCCCCCTGGGGCCCGCCCTGGCCGAAGCCCTTCCCAGGCTTTACGGGATCAAGAGCGATCCGTTGCTGGCCGAGCTGATTGGGACCCTGAGTGCGGCCCTGGTTCGTGGTGAGTTGCACCTGCCCCTGGACGGGCCAGCCCCCGAGGGCATCGTCAGCGTGGAGCACTGGCCTGAGGGTCACCGCCAGGCCCTGGTGCGCTGCGGTTGGATCCAGGGCCCAGACCAGCCTGGGGCGCCTGGCGACGACACCCCGTCCCCGCTGATGCTCAGTGGACGGGGTGTGGGCTGGCGTCGCTGGCTTTTGCAGCTGGAGGGCACGATGGCCGAACTGGAGCGGCGGGCCACAGCCAGCGTGCAGCCGCCCCTGAGCCCCGCTTGCCGACAGACCGCCGCCCAGCGGGCCCAGCGGCGGGGCTCGCTGGATCCCCGTCAGCAGGCGGCGGTGGCGGCCCTGCTCAGCCAGGGGCTGGTGTTGCTCGGGGGCGGCCCCGGCACCGGCAAGACCAGCACGATCGTGCAAATGCTGGCAGCGGTGCTGGAGGAACGCCCCGGCTGGAGGCTGCAGCTGGCGGCACCCACCGGCAAGGCCGCCGCCCGCCTGCGCCAGGCCATCGCCGCCGGAGGATCCACCCTGCCGCCGCCCCTGGCCGCCCAGCTGGCGGCCAGCCCCTGCACCACCCTGCATCGCCTGCTGGAGAGCCGCGGTGAGCGGTTCGGACGCAACCGGGAGCACCCCCTGGCCCTGGATCTGCTGGTGGTGGATGAGGTGTCGATGCTGGATCTCCCCCTGATGGCCGCCCTGCTGGAGGCCATGCCCGACCAGGCTCAGCTGGTGCTGGTGGGGGATCCCGATCAGCTGGCCCCGGTGGGGCCCGGGGCGGTGCTGCAGGAACTGCAGGCCCCCGCCAGGCGCCAGGCCATGGGCGATTCGGCGATCGAACTGAGCACCACCTACCGCAACGATGGGGCCCTGGCCCTGGCGGCCGGCCGGCTACGGCGCGGTGACGCCCATGGGTTTCTGCAGGACCTGAGCCTGCTCAAGGCCTCGGACAACCTCAGCTGGTGGCCTTGCCCAGCCAGCCGGTTGCCCGCCGAGTTACTCGAGCGGCTCAGGGCCCATCAGGCGCAGCTGGCGCAGCTGGCCGCCCGCTGGAGTGAGGATCCTGATGGCTTGACCCAGGAGCTGCTCGACGAGGTGGAGCGCTGCGTGGTGCTGGCCCCCACCCGGCGCGGGCGCTGGGGGGTGGAGTCGCTGAACCAGCGGCTGCTGGGCGACGACTGGAGCCGGGGACCAGCGGGCTGGCCCCCCGGCACGCCGGTGCTGTGCCAGCGCAACCTGCCGGAGCAGGGGCTCGCCAATGGCGATGTGGGGGTGGTGGTGGACGTGGAGGGCCGGCGTCAGCTGCTGTTCTGGGGAAGCCAGGATCCCGGTGACGGCAGAAATGAGGGCACCAGCGCCTTCGGAGGGGGGTCGCGGCTGGTTCATCCCAGCCGGATGGCCGCCGCAGAGGTG
>NZ_JAGQBY010000025.1:0-25460 GCF_024345875.1 Synechococcus sp. EJ6-Ellesmere | reverse complement strand
GATCGGGTTGTCACCGAATCCCTGCAGCGGGTATTCGTTGTTGGCGGCCGCATAGCCCTTGCCGGAGCTTGGGGACACCAGAAATTCGATCAGCTTCGTGGCCGCTTCCGGATGGCGGGCATGGCGGGTGACCCCGGCGGCGGTGATGTTCACGTGGGTGGGCCTGGGGAAGACCACCTTGATCGTCTGCGCCAGGGCCAGGTCCTCCGGCTTGGAGTCATTCGAGAGCATGCGAGCCAGGTAGTACTGATTGGCCACCGTCACGCCGCACTCACCCCGCCCGAGGGCCCGCAGCATCGGGGTGTCGCTGGTGAAGAAGGGCGGTTTCACATTGGCCACCAGGCCCTCCAACCAGGTTCTGGTGGCGGCGGAACCCTTTTGCACGAGGATGTCGGCCACCAGCGACTGGTTGTAGACACTGGCTCGGTTGCGCAGACAGAGCTTGCCCTTCAGCTCCGGCCTGGCCAGATCGGCGTAGGTGCTCAGGCTGGCCGGGTCCACCAGGGCCGGATTCACCATGATCGGCCGGGCCCGGCGGGTGAGGGCATACCAGCTGCCGGAGGGATCACGCAGGCTGGCGGGCACGTCGCGGTTGAGGGCCGCAGAGCTGATCGGCTGGAACAGGTCCTCCTGGCGGGCGCGCTGAATGCGGGCGGCATCAACAAGCACGAGCACGTCGGCGGGACTGCCCTCTCCTTCGCTCTTCAGGCGCACGATCAATTCATCATCCTTGCCCTCGAGCAGGTTCACCTTGATGCCGGTCTTTTCGGTGAACTGCTTGTAGAGCTCCTTGTCGGTGTTGTAGTGGCGCCCGGAATAGACATTGACCTCCTGGCCGGCGCTTGAAGCACCGCCCACAGCGCCGGTTTTCTCTGGCTTCTGAGCGTTGCTGCAGCCCGTGAGCAACGCCAGCCAGAGAGCCCCGCCAAGGGCGATCGCCCTGGAGCGGAGCCGGGGGGGGCGATGCTGGGTCATGGTCGAAGGCGTGTCGTCCAGGCAACGTACGGAGCCAGGTCGGTGGCCCCGCGTTCAATTGCTTCCAGCTGATGTGACATCCGCTACCCCCGATCCCTTACCAGGCCCAGAGCCCAGCTCGGCAGCACAGCTTGAGCTGGCTGACCTGATCAGCGCCCTCTCCCGCCCCGGGCCCTATCCCGACGAGGCCTGGGGGGAGCAGCCGGTCGATCAACGGCGGGTGGAGGTGATCCACACCCACATCAGCGTGGTCTTCCTCACCAGCTGTCGCGCCTTCAAGCTCAAGAAGCCCCTGCGCTTCTGGGGCCTGCTCGATTACGGCAGCGCCGAGCGGCGGTTGCACTGGTGCCGCGAGGAGGTGCGCCTCAACAGCCGCCTGGCCCCTGATCTCTATCTCGGCGTGGCGCCCGTGCTGCAGCTCCCCGCTGGTGAGCTCCTCCTCGGGGCCCTGGGCGACGAACATCGGGGAGGCGAGCACATGGTGGTGATGCGCCGCTTTGCCGCCGGCGACACCCTCGCGGCCCGCCTGGCGGCCGGCGCTGTCAGCGACGCTGAGCTCCAGGGGCTGGGGCAGCGCATCGCCCGCTTTCACGATCAGCACCCCCTGGCGCCGGAGCTGGCCTTCGGCGCTGATCGGCGCTTTGCGGCGGTGCTGCGCAACAACGTGCGCGCCACCCGCCGATCGGTGCCAGCCCTGTTTCCGCCAGAGGTGCATGGGCTGCTGGTGAGCGCCCTGGCCCTGGCCCTGCGCCGCAGCCGCAGCCGTCTGCGCCAGCGGCTGGAGGCGGGGCAGGCGGTGGATGGTCACGGTGATCTGCGCCTGGAGCACGTGCTGCTGCAGCCGGAGCTGGCGGTGGTGGATGGGGTGGAGTTCAACGCCGATCTGCGCCAGGGGGATCGGGCGTCGGATCTGGCCTTCCTGGTGATGGACCTGCAGGCGGCGGGTCACGGCGATCGCGTGGCAGCCCTCCTGGCCGGCTACGGACAGGCCATCGAGCCGGCCGTGCTTCAGCTCTTCTGCGCGTACCGCGCCCATGTGCGGGCCAAGGTGGAAGCGGCCACCAGTGAAGAGGCGGAGATCCCCGGGCCCCAGCGCCAGGCCGCCGAGGGGATGGCGCGGCGTTATCTCAGCCTGGCCCTGGCCTACGCCAGCCGTGGGCTGAGGCCGCCGGCGCTGGTCCTGCTCCATGGCGTGTCCGGCAGCGGCAAGAGCCACCTGGCCGCCCGCCTGGCCCCCTGGCTGCTGGCGGAGCACCAGCGCAGCGACCTGATCCGCAAGCGTCTCTACGGCCTCAGCCCCCTGCAGCGCCCATCGGCCCAGCAGCGCCGGACGATCTACAGCCCCGAGTCCCACAGCCGCACGGAAGACGCCCTGCTCGCCGCCGCCGAGGCCAGCCTGGTCCAGGGCCAATGGGTGTTGCTCGATGCCACCCACCTGAGGGCCGCCAGCCGGGAGCGAGCCACACAACTGGCCCGGCAGCTGGGGGCGGTGCCCCTGCTCTTGGAGGTGCGGGCCGATCAGACCCTGATGCAGCAGCGGCTGGAGCAGCGCGGACGCCTGGATGACGACCCCAGTGACGCCGACATGGCGGTCCTGCTGGAGCAGCAGCGCACGGCTGAACCACTCAGCTCCGCCGAACAGCAGCGCAGCTTGGTGGTGCACTCCCGTGACGACCTCGACGAGTCCGCTGTTCTGATGGGGCTCTGGGAGTGCTGGGGCCGGCGTCAGCTGCCGATCCAGTGGGCGCTCAGCTGACGCCGGTGGGGGCTCCGACGGTGTTCCCACAGGTAGATCGCCTGCCAGGTGCCGAGCAGCAGCCGTCCCCGCTCGAAGGACAGGCTGAGGCTGCTGGCGGTGAGGGCGGTGCGGATGTGGGCCGGCATGTCATCAGCCCCTTCGTCGTCGTGGACCCAGGGGCGCAGGGGGCCCGCCCCGCTGATGGGACGCACCCCCTCCTCAGGCACCACAGCCTGCAGATAGGCGGCCAGATCCTGCAGCACCCGCGGATCGGCGTTCTCATTGATGGTCAGGCTGCAGCTGGTGTGCAGAACGCTCAGGTGCAACACCCCCAGCTGCAGGCCGGTGGCCGCCAGGCATGTCCCGAGCCGGGACGTCAGGTCGTGGAAGCCCTCCCCAGCGGTGGTCAGTTCAAGCCGGTCGAGGTGCTGACGCAACATCTGGGTTGGAGGGGGAGAAAGTGGTCAGCGGAACGCACGGCCGTTGCACCTGAGTCGCGTCTTGTTGCAGAGCCGGACGACCACCCGCCCCCTGACGAAGCTCATCAAACCTAGGCTCGATCCAGGTTCCCAGATCCCCAGCGATGCCCTCCGCTCCGCCTTCCGCAAGCCGACGCAACCGGTTGCTGCTGTTGAGCCTGGTCGTCCCGCTGGCGATCGCGGGCGTTGCGGCCCCGGCCCAGGCCCAGAAGGTGGTGCCCAAGCTCAAGGAGATGTGTCCACTCGGCTATGTCGATCTCTTCAACGGCAAGTGCAGCACCCTCGGGGTCACCACGTACAGGGTTACCCCCAGCGACGGTGAGTCCTGCGCCTCCGGCTGGATGAATGTCGGCGGTGGCTATTGCCGGCGCAAGTGATCCCGGGCGGATCAGGGCAGCTCATCGAGATGCCAGCTCACCAGCCCCTGGCATACCGCCATCACCGCCGCATGGGTGCGTCCTGTGGCCCCGAGCTTCTGAAACGCTGATTTGAGGTGGCTGCGTACCGTTTCCACCGACAGGTGCATCCGGCTGGCGATCTGAGGGTTCTGGTACCCCCGCACCACCAGCTCCAAAACCTCGACTTCCCGCGCACTCAGGCCCGGCCCCGCCGGATCACGGCTGGCGCGGCAGGCCAGGGCGAGCAGATCCCTCAACTGGGGTTCCATGTAGAAGCCGCCGCCGAGCACCGCCCGGGTGGCCGCCACGATATGGCCGAAGCCCACGCCGCGATCGGCGCAGATGCCGTCACAGCTGGCTTCCAGGGCGGCGCGCACCAGGGGCGGGGATTCCTCCTCCAGCAAGAGCAGGCAGCGCAGCTTCGGGTTCAGTGCCTTGGCTCGCCGCACCAGCTCCACACCGCTACCGGGACGCAGGGGGTGGGTCACGAACAGCAACTGCGGCTGACGCTCGCTCAACAATTCCAGCGCCTTGCTCTCACAGGTGGCAGAGCCGAACCACTGGCAACGATCCCCGATCACCCCGGTGAGCAGGGAGATCACCAGCTTGCGGCCGCTCGCCACCATCAGGCTCCTGCCCTCAAGCATGGCCATCACCTCCTGGCGCGACTGCGCCTCCCGCTGAAGAAATCCGCCCGAGTCCACACCTTCCCTTGCGTTCAGTAATACCGGCGGGGGTTCTGGCGGATGGCCAGCTGCACTTCCAGCAGGAACAACACCAGTCCCACGATCAGCGAGGCCATCGCCAGGACGAACACAGGCACCACGATTGCCGCCAGGTCCAGAGCGGCCACGGCACTGATGAACATCACCGCCACCACCCCCGACACGAGCAGGGCGGTGACGGTGGTGCAGAGGATGGCGCGGTTGATCAGGAAGGTACGGCGGCTCTGCACCTTCAGAGCTCCCCGCAGGCGCTTGGCCTGGCCCAGATCACTGCGCTCCATCGCCTCCTGGATGAAGCGGGTGCGATCGATGATCCGCGCCAGTCGCGTGGTGAACATCCCCAGCAGTCCGGTGATGCCCGTGAGCAGGAATACCGGCGCCACCGAGAGCTGGATCGCCTTGGACAGGCCCTCGACGGCCGACCCCTCGCTGAGAGCGGGGCTGGTGAAGATCTCGGCCAGCAGCATGGGGCCCGGCTGTGAGGCCAGCGTTGCGGGCCTTCTCAATACAAGCTACCGAGACTGATCCTGAAGAGCACATCACAGCCCGTGCTCCGTCAGGATCACAGCACGCGGAAGCCCGCTCCAGACCCTCCGAGCCGATGACCACGATCCTCTGCCAGTACGAGGGTGACCTGCGCTGCAGCGCCAGCCATGGTCCTTCGGGCTCCGGCCTCAGCACCGACGCCCCCACGGACAACCAGGGCCTGGGTGAGCGGTTTTCGCCCACCGACCTGGTGGCCACGGCCCTGGCCACCTGCATCCTGACGATCATGGGCATCGTGGCCGAACGCCACTCCATTCCGCTTCAGGGCTGCACGGCCCGGGTCGAGAAGACCATGACCAGCGGTGGAGTCCGCCAGATCGAGCGGCTGGTGGTCTGGGTGGCTCTTCCGGCTCATCTCACGGAAGATCAGATCCGCCTGTTGCAGCGTGCCGCCGAAGGCTGCCCGGTGAAGCGCAGCCTCGAGGGCTCGGTCGCCATGGAACTCCACTGGCAAACGCTCAGGGCAGCAGCTGATTGATGCGCCGCGCCATGCTTGCACCGCTTCACCCTTCTTCCCCCCATGCCCCAGACGGGTCAGGCTCTTGTGCGCCTCCATGAGCACCTGCACCAGACCCGGCTGCTCGGTTCAATCAGCAGCGCTCTGTATTACGACCAGAACACGGTGATGCCGGCGGCAGGCGCCGACTGGCGGGGTCAGCAGCTGGCCCTGCTGGCGACTCAGCTGCATGAGCGCCAGAGCAGCGAGCGCTATGCGGATCTGGTGGCGGCGGCTGAAGCCGAAGTGGAACAGGCCGCGTCCGGGCGCACCCGGCGGAATCTCCAGCTGCTGCGGCAGGAGCTGGAGCGGCAACGCAGCCTGGATCCCCAGCTGGTGGCTTGCCTGGCCAGGGCCCAGTCCAGGGGCAATGCCGTCTGGCAGGATGCGCGCCGCAACAACAATTTTGCGGTCTTCCAGCCAGCGCTTGAGGAGTTGCTGCAGCTGCGGCGGGAGCAGGCCGCTCAGCTGGCCCCGATCGAGCTGGCCGGCCGCAGCCCCTGGGAGATCCCCGCCCAACCCTTCGAACCCGACGCCAGCAAGGATCGACTCCAGGAGCTGTTCACACCCCTGAGCGCAGGGATCCCGCCGCTGCTGGAGCGGGTGCTGTCCTCATCCCCTGCTGCGGCGGCCAGCCCCTCGACCACAGCAGCAGCCATCCCGGAGGCGCACCAGGAGACCCTCTGCGCCGAGCTGCTCGAGAGCTGGGGCTACGACCCCGCCCGCTGCCAGCGCTCGCGCTCGGCCCATCCCTTCTCCTGCACCCTGGGCCCAGCCGACTACCGCATCACCACCCGGGTGGTGCCCGATCAACCCTTCTCCGCCTTCCTGGCCACTGCCCATGAATGGGGCCACTCCCTCTATGAACAGGGGCTCCCCCGCGGTGATGACCACTACTTCCCCTGGCCCCTCGGGGAGGCCACCTCGATGGGGGTGCATGAATCGCAATCGCTGTTCTGGGAGTGCCGGGTGGCGAGAAGCCAGGCCTTCGCCAAACGCTGGCATCCCCGCTTCTGCCGGGCCCTGGGCAGCGATCCCTGGGGCGGCAGCCACCCCTTCTGGCGAGGGCTCAACCCGATGCGGCCGGGCTTGATCCGGGTGGAAGCCGACGAGCTCACCTACTGCCTGCACATCGTGCTGCGCTTCGAACTGGAACTGGCCCTGGTGGAACAGGGGCTGCCGGTGGTGGAGCTGCCCGAGCTCTGGAACCGGCGCATGGGTGAACTGCTGGGCCTCAGGCCCCAGCGGGATGCGGAGGGCTGCCTGCAGGACATCCACTGGGCCGAAGGCCTCTTCGGCTACTTCCCCTCCTATGCCCTCGGCCACCTGATCAGTGCCCAGCTGGCCGAGACCATGGAGCATGAGCTCGGGCCGATCGAGTCGACGGTGGGCGCCGCCCAGGAGCTTCAGCTTCAGCACTGGCTCGGCGAGAACGTCTGGCCCCTGGGCCGATCCGTCAATGGGGAAGAGCTGGTGGCCAAGGTCACCGGGGCGCCCCTGAGCGCCAGCCCGTTCCTGCGTTACCTCTCAGGCAAGGTCGATCGGCTGCTGGAGTCCGCCTGAGTCAGCAACGGCGGTTCAGCCGCACCGGCGTCCGTAAGATGCCGCCGCAGCCGCTTCGCAACTCCTCATGGCGAACATCGACCACGCCCCCAGCCGCACCATGCTCAACCTTCTGCATGTGCTGCCGGCGTTCGCCGATGAGGCCGAACTGCGGCTGAATGCGATCGTCGAGCTCAACTCGATGACGATCAACAAGTACGAGCTGATCACCGAAACCGGCCACCTCAAGCTTGATCGGGTGGGCTACTCCTCGCTCTCCTACCCCTTCGCCTACGGCTGCATCCCCCGCACCTGGGACGAGGACGGCGATCCGCTTGACATCGAAATCGTGGGTGTGACCGAACCGCTGGTGCCCGGCAGCCTCGTGGAGGCCCGCATCATCGGCATCATGACTTTCGATGATGGCGGCGAGGTGGACGACAAGGTGATCGCCGTGCTGGCCGATGACAAACGCATGGATCACATCACCAGCTATGAGCAGCTGGGCGACCACTGGCTCAAGGAAACCCAGTACTACTGGGAGCATTACAAGGATCTGAAGAAGCCAGGCACCTGCAAGGTCAATGGTTTTCTCAACACCCAGGAGGCGGTTCGGATCATCAAGGAGTGCGAAACCCGCTATCTCGAGCAGATTGACGGCAAACTGGTGAACTGAATCGCCCCGTGCGTTCGTCGTCGTACCTGTCCACAGCCCCGATCCACAGCATGCTCTCCATTCCCTCCGGACTGTAAGGGCCCCCCGCCGGCCTTGCTGCAGCCCTGCTCCCCGGCCTGGCCGGCCCCGGGCCGGTTTGGTCGCCCCCGGCTCTGGCCAGTGGCAGCGGCATCATCACCCCCCCCGCCCCGATCCCCAGCGCTCCAGCCACGGCTCCTCCGCCAACGGCGCCTCCCTCGGTCGGCAGCCCAGCAGCAGTGCTCCAGGCCGACCCCGCGCCTGCTGAGGCACCTTCTCCGGAAGCGGCTCCGGCAGCCCCCCAGGCAGCTCCTGTGAACAACTCCAGGATCCTGCTGGCCCTTGGCAAGCGCGAGATTCGCCTGGAACGCGATGGCAAGGTCTACGGCCCCTGGCCGGTGGCGATCGGTGATCCCGCCACCCCCACACCGCTGGGAACCTTCAACGTGATCAACAAGGTGATCAATCCCCAGTACGTGAGCACCAAGTCTGGGCAGAAGAAAGGCGTGATCGGACCGAATGGTCCCCTCGGCGATCGCTGGATCGGCTTCAACACCAAGGGGCCCAATCAATTCGGCATTCACGGCACCCCCAGTGCCTGGTCCTGGACCGTCAGCTCCCGCTCCGCCGTGACCAACGGTTGCGTGCGCATGTTCCACGAGCATGTGCGCAAGCTGTTCGAGATGGTGGAGGTGGGAACTCCCGTGGTGGTGGTGAAGTGAGCTGAACTCAGCTGCGAAGCTGACGGGCGAGGGCTCTGGCCATGCCATCGCGGCTGGCCAGGCCCAACAGAGCTTTAGCCGGCAGACCGCTGTTCGGCAAGCCAGACGGTAACTGGGCAGGGCCAGGACCGCCGAGGTCGAAGATCGGCACCTGGCGCAGACCATTGGGCACCAGCTGGTCTTCGAGCTGGGCCAGGTTCGCAAGATCGGGCAGCCAGAGGAGATCGGAGCGACGGCACTCCGCTAGCGGCAACCCTTCCCCGCCGTGGACGGCGCTGATCGCCCGCTGCAGGTCGATCAGGGTCACCACCCCGATCACCCAGCTGTCGCGCTCCACCACCAGGCAGTGGCCGTGGGCTTCGATCCACTGTCCCAGGGCCTCCCTGGCCGGCGTGGTGGCCTTCATCACCAATGGTGCCTCCGCTTCCAGGGCCTCCAGCACGTTCAGGGAGGCCAGCTCCTGACGTCGCTCCTCTTCGGCCGGATCCGGCCCCAGCAGGCCGGGATCCGCCAGTCCCTGCCAGCGTTCCACCAGGACTGCGCTGAGGCCGGTGGCGGCCATCAGTGGCAGCACGATACGGATGTCGTGGGTGAGTTCGAACAGCAACAGCAGCGCCGTCAGCGGCGCCCTGGCACTGCCGGCAAGCACGGCCGCCATGCCCACCATGGCGTAGGCCGGTGGTTCCGCCACCGGCAGACCCAAGCCGCCGTCCCCCAGCAGCTGTCCATAGAGATTGCCTAGCACCGCACCGAGGAACAGGGCCGGCGCGAAGCCCCCGCCCACGAACCCGGTGGCATTGCTCAGACCCGTGGCCAGCAACTTCACCACCAGCAGGGACGCCAGGGTGGTGAGCGCCACTCCACCCTCACTGCCGAGCAGGGCCTCGATCGTGTCGTAACCGACCCCAAGCACCTGGGGGAAGCCCAGGGCCAGCACACCCACGGCGAGGCCGCCGAGGCCATTGATCAGCCAGAGCGGCAGACGGGCGAACCAGTGCTGTACAGGCTCGCTGCGCCCGGCCGCCAGCAGGCTCACCAGCGCCCACGACATCAGGCTGGCCACCAGCCCCAGGCCCAGGTAGAGCGGTAGTTCCAGCGGTGAGCGCACCTCATAGGCCGGCAGCCGGAAGATCGGTTCGTCACCAAGGCACAACTGGGTCACCAGCGAGGACGCCACCGCCGCCACCAGCACCGCCCGCAGGCTGGGCCGCCCGGGAATCGCGCTGTAGGCCCCTTCGAAGGCAAAGAACACCCCGGCGATCGGTGCCTTGAAGCCGGCCGCCAGTCCCGCCGCCACACCGGCTGCCACCAGGGCCTTCTGGGATTCGGGCGGCAGCCGTCCGCGCAGTCCCACCCACAGGCCGAGGTTGCCGCCGCTCTCCACGCTCGGCCCTTCGGGCCCGAGTGAAGCGCCACTGCCCAGACTGAGAGAGGCCGCCACGAGACGCAGCCCTGGCAGGCGCGGCAGAGCAGGCGCCGCTCCGTCGGCCATCGCCATCAGGCTGGGCAGGCTGGGGCCCAGATCTCGGCCCAGCTGGCGCAGCAGCCCCACCGCCACTCCACCCAGCAGGGGAGCGATGACCACGGGCCAGGAGGCCAGCCAACCGGCGGGTCCGATCGCGGGAAGGGGGGTTGGCTCGGGCAGAGGCGCCGGAGGCGGCGGCAGAAAGCCGATCCCCCCCAGACCGATCTGCAGCAGCGCTTTCAGGGGTGTGCCGGAATCCGGAGCCGGGGCACTGAACACCTCCACCGTGGCCGGATCCAGCTGGTGCGGACTAACCAGATCGAGCACCCACTCCACCAGGGTGCCGAACAGGAAATTGTTGATGAAGCCCAGCAGGTAGTGGAAGCCCACCACGGCCAGACCGGTGAGGAGGCCCACCAGCGCAGCCCAGGCCAGCAGGCTCCACTGAAAGGGCAGACCGCGGGTGTCGCCCTCCAGAGGTGCGGAGGAGCCTGCCTCAGGCTTCGGGCCTGACCTCTGCAAAGATCTCCTCCAGAATCTCGCCAGCACCCTGGCTGCGCAGCAGCTGGGCGAGGCTGGTGCCGATCGCTTCGGGATCCTGCTGAGGGCCCCGGGCCTCATCCCGGATCAGGCGCAGGCCATCAAGGCTGGCCACCATCCCCGTGAGCACCAGCTCCTCCCCCTCGAAGCGGCTGTTCACGCCGATCGGCACCTGGCACCCGCCCTCGAGCTGACGCAGGAAGGCCCGCTCCGCCAGACAGCGGCGGGCGGTTGGCAGGTGCTCCAGCACCTTGATCTGCTCCAGCACCGCGCTGTCGCCATGGCGGCACTCGATCCCCAGGGCCCCCTGGCCCACCGCATGCAGCGAAATCGAGGGATCGATCAGGGCGTCGATGCGGTGGCCCAGGCCCAGGCGCCCCAGGCCGGCGGCCGCCAGGATCAGGCAGTCGTAGTCGCCGGAATCGAGCTTCTCAAGGCGCGTGATCACGTTGCCGCGCACGTCCTTGAACTGGAAATGGGGGAAGTGGTGGCGGAGCTGGGCCAGGCGCCGCAGCGAGCTGGTGCCCACCACACTGCCCTCCGGAAGGGTTTCGAGGCTGCAGCCCCGGTGGCGCTCGTGCAACACCAGGGCATCGGCGGGGTCTTCGCGCTCGGTGATGCAGCCGAGCATCAGCCCATCGGGGAGGTTGGTGGGCAGATCCTTGAGGCTGTGGACGGCGATGTCGGCCCGGTCCACCAGCATCTGGGCCTCCAGTTCCTTGGTGAACAGGCCTTTGTCACCGATCTTGGCGAGGGCCACATCCAGGATCTTGTCGCCCTGGGTGGCCATCGCCTCGATGCTGATTTCCAGGTCCGGATGAGCCCTGGTCAGTTCATCGCGCACCCAGTGGGTCTGCACCATCGCCAGCTGGCTGCGGCGGGAGGCGATGCGCAGAGTGGTGCCAGCCATCAATCGATTCCTCAGCCCGGCCGCGTGGCCGTTGAACAGCGGTCAAGCCTAAGGACTGGCCGGCCAGCCCCAGGCCAGAACAGGCTGCACCGTGATCAGCCGAAAAAGTCGAGGGGCAGGGGCCCCCAGGTGCCGGTGGCCTCCGGATGGCTGTCGCTCTGACCGCCGATCAGCAGCCCCTCGCCAAGGCCGGACTCGGCCCGCAGCAGAAAGCGGCCCGTGCGCTGATTCCCCTTCAGGAACACCGGACCCTCCACCTGAGTCTCGCTCTCGGCTTGCAGGGGGCTCCAGCCGTGGGCGGCCTCACAGGAGCGCAGGGCAGCCAGCGCCGCCTGGGCGGAAGGCGCCATCACGCCAACGGTGAACCAGTCACAGGCCGCCAGGCGCCCCTTCAGCTCCTGGCCAAGAGCCTGGCGCTGGGCAGCATCGAGGTTGGGGGCGCTGCGCAGGCCCAGCAGGCTGGCGAGATCAACCACCAGCGGATCTGAGCCTTCGAGGCGATCCCCGGGGGCAGAGGGGCTGGAGGGTGCGGTGCTGCTGATGGTCATGACGGCCTGCTCGGGTTCAGCCACTCTGACGGTCGGCGCAGAAGCGCAGGCTCGTCAGACAGATGCTCAGCCAGATGAACCCCACGGCCGCCCCCGCGATGATGTCGGTGAGCCAGTGAACCCGGCAGTAGAGGGTGCTCACCCAGATCAGACCCACCCAGAGGGCGGAGCCCAGCACCAGTAGGCGGCGCAGCTGCGGGTAACGCTCCGCCAGGATTGTGCACATCAGGAAATAGAACACCACCGCTCCGGCGGCATGGCCGCTGGGAAAACTGCGACCGATCACCTCCACCAGTCGTCCGAGGGGCCTGGCCCGGTCGAACTGGGGTTTCAACCAGCGATCCACGATCAGCAGGATGCCGCTGGTGCCGATCGCAAGCCAGATCAGCTGGTTCCACGACCGCTTGATCATCAGGAAGATCAAGGCCGCCAGCACCAGCATCGCCGTGAAGCGGGTGCCGCTCACCTGATACACCAGCACCAGAAAGCGGCCGATGCCCTCGGGGATGCGCTCCCCCAGCCAGGCCAGCACGGCCTCATCGAAGACCGGCTCCTGCTGGCTGAGCACCAACTGCTCGATCAGGATCACCACCAGGGCCGCCAGGCCGCAGAGCAGGAGCCGCACCGGGCCGAACAGCTGAAGCCAGCGGCGGATTGCGGCGGGTGTCGGTGCGGAGAAAATCGGGGAATGGGTTCGGATCAAGTGACCAGCCGATCGAATCGTTGGTGATCTGGATCACTCATCGTGCCCGACCATCGCTCCCTGTGCTGCGCGGGACACGCCAGAGTTGATGGCCAGTTCGGCTCTCCAGCAGCGTGGCCCCCGGCAGGGTCCCGGGCAGATCCCTCAGGCGATGTTCCTCCCCAAAGATCAGCACGCTGCCGGTGGCTGAGCCAGGGCCCGGGGGCGCTTGCAGGGCATCGCGAGCACCCTCGGGGCTGTCGAGGAAGACGGCCTGACGGCCGCTGTAGAACACCACGCTGTAGCGCTTGTAGCCCACGACCCAGAGCGGTTCGCCGGGTGCTGCCAGCTCTACGGCCTGCTCGGCCAGCTCGCGCACCGGACGCTGGCGCTGGGTCTCCATCAGCGGCGCCAGGGGGGGCACCACCAGAGCCAGCAAGAGCAGCATGGCGGCCAGATCCGGCAGCCACAGCGCCCGGGGCTTGCCGGCCCGCAGCAGCAGGACCACCAGGGCGATGGCGCTTCCCGCCAGGATCAGGGCCAGCACCACGGGCAGACCCGAGCGCCTCAGGGCCTCGGCGAAGCCGGGATAGGCCGGATCCGTGGCGGCCCAGCGCGGTGCCAGGACAGCGGCCGGGGCCAGGGCGGCGAACACCAGGGCGTTGATCCAGGCGCTCCAGCGCTGGGGACGATCTAGCTGCTGTGGAGCCCGCCCATCGCTGCCATGATGGGCCGCTGGGGCGACACTCGCCAGAGGAAACCAATAGAGGGCCAGCAGCAGGGCCGTGGCCGGCACGAGAGGGAGGATGTAGCCCGCCAGCTTGGTAGCGGCGGCGGAGAAGAACAGCAGCACCACCAGGAACCAGACCAGGGCAAAAAGAGCCAACTGGGCCTGGGGAGGTTGGCGGCGCCAGGCCTTCAACTGCCAGAAGCGCAGGCGCACCAGGGCCACGGGCAGATGGAACGACCAGGGCAGCAGCAGCAACAGCACCCAGGGCAGGTAGAAGTGCCAGGGGCCGGCGTGGCGGTAGAGCACCGAGGTGAACCGCTGAATGTTGCTGAACCCAAAGAACCCCCCCAGAAACGCCATGCCATGGGCGTGAGCCGCCAGGACGTACCAGGGCAGCACCACGACCAGGAAGATCACAGCGACCGGAAGAAACGGCAATCGCCGCACGTAGGCGATCAGCTGGTCCTGGGCGATCAGGAAGACCAGAGCCACCAGCCCCGGCAGCACCAGGCCCACGGGCCCCTTGGCCAGCACAGCGATGGCACTGAAGAGGGGCATCGCCACGAGGCCAAGGCGGCGGGCCGTGCTGCCGGAGGGCTGGCTGTAGCTCAGGAAGAAACCGAAGAGGCTCAGGGCGATGGCGCTGGCCAGGAACATGTCGGTGACGGAACTGCGGCCCCAACCGATCCAGCCGGGGTTGAGCGCCAGCAGGGCCGCACCGAACGCTGCCCTCTGCCAGCGCCGGCGCAGCCCCTCCTCAGCGCTGGCGCTGACCCAGAGCAGGCCGAAACCCGCCAGCACCACGGCGCTGGCCGCCAGGGCCACTGGCAGGCGGGCGGCCCACTCGCTCACGCCGAAGAGGCGAAAGCTGAGGGCAACCATCCAGTAGCCCCAGACGGGGTAGTCGAAGAAGAGTTCGCCATTCCAGACGGGGGTGATCCAGTCGCCCCGCTCGACCATCTGGTGACCCACCTCCACGAACAGGGCCTCGGTCTTGTCCATCAGCGAGAGGCTGCCCAGGTTCTGAAAGAACGCCAGCCAGCACAGCAGCAGATACCCGAGCCCACTCACGAGCCAGAGCCGGCGCTGATCGCGCTCCAGCCAGTCCATCCATCCCTGAGTGATCACCACACCATCCGGCAAGGAACAGGACACAAGCCTCCACCTTCGCCCGGCACAGGGCCGCGGCGGAGCGTGGACTCAGTGGACTCAGGGGCTCGGGATTACTTGATGTACTCCTTGAGCACACCGTTGCGGTTGGGATGCCGCAACTTGCGCAGGGCCTTGGCCTCGATCTGGCGGATTCTCTCGCGAGTCACATCGAAGATCTGACCGATCTCTTCGAGAGTCTTCATGCGGCCGTCGTCGAGGCCGTAACGCAGCCGCAGCACATCCCGCTCCCGCGGGCTGAGGGTGCCGAGCACGCCTTCGAGATCTTCCCTCAGCAGATTCTTGGCCACATCCTGCTCAGGATTCTCGATGTCGGCTTCGATGAAGTCGCCCAGGCGGGAATCTTCCTCCTTGCCGATCGGGGTTTCGAGGGAAATGGGCAGCTGAGCTGATTTGGCGATGAAGCGGAGCTTCTCGATCGTCATCTCCATGCTCTCGGCGATCTCCTCCTCGGTGGGCTTGCGGCCGAACTCCTGGGAGAGCACCTTGGTGGTTTTTTTGATGCGGGAGATCGTTTCGTAGAGGTGCACCGGCAGGCGGATCGTGCGGCTCTGGTCGGCGATGGCACGCGTGATCGCCTGGCGGATCCACCAGGTGGCATAGGTGGAGAATTTGTAGCCTTTCTCGTGGTCGAACTTCTCGGCGGCGCGGATCAGGCCGAGGCTGCCTTCCTGAATCAGGTCCTGGAAGGAGAGGCCACGGTTCATGTACTTTTTGGCGATCGACACCACCAGGCGCAGATTCGACTGCACCATCTTTTCCTTGGCCCGGCGGCCCAGCATCAGGCGCCGACGGAACTTCACCGGTGGCATGTCCACCAGCACGGCCCATTCCTTGTTGTCGGGGTAGTGGCCATTGTCCTGCTCAAACTGGCCGGCCAGCTCTTCCAGCAGCAGCAGGTCAGCGATCTTGCGCGCCAGCTCGATTTCCTCATCGGGGCGGAGCAGACGGATCCGTCCGATCTCCTGCAGGTAGACCCGGATCGAATCTTCGGTGTAAACGCCCTTGGGCCCCACCTTGATGCTGGCCAGAGCCTTGGCGTTGGCTGCGGTCTTCTTGTCCTTGGCCCCGTCGGCAGCCTCGAGCAACTGGTCAGCCGCTGCACTGAGATCGGTGCTGGCCGCTTGATTCTTGGGCTTGGCCGCCGCTTTGGCGGTGGTTGCTTTTGCCTTGGTGGAACTGGTCTTGGCCGCCGATTTGGTGGCCCCGGCTTTGGCGGTGGTGCTCTTCGAACTCGCCTTGGCAGCAGGTTTGCGGGTCCGGGTGACGGTGTTGGCTGCCGCCAGGGCTTCGGCCTCGCTGCCAGCGACAGCAGGGTCAGCCTTGGACTTGGCGGAGGCTTTGGCCTTGCTGCTGCTGGCCTTCGGCTTGAGCTTCACCGCCACTTCCTCTCCCGATGGAGCGGCCACCATCAGGATCTGAGGAACGCCTGGCTTGGGGCTGGCGGCGGACACTGGGCTCATAGCGGGACTGCGACGGGGTGACGGAATGGTCGAGTGAAAACAATTGGGCCGAAAGGATCAGACCGGCCATTCAGCCGAGCCAATTGAGCGTGATGACAACATCACGACACAAATCTTTGCTTCAACATCCGGGTGCAGCCGATGGCCGACCGGGATCAAGAACAGGCACCATCAAGGGCCGGGTGGAAGCTGTGGAATCAAAGACCTGACGACGTGGAACGGCCCGGAGGCCAGGCAGGGCTGTCAGGGGTGTTCGCAGACCGGGAGGCGCGCTGGAGGGACTCTCCAATCGGCCTGCTCTTCAGGTCTTCCCACTGGACGGAACTCTGCCTGGTTCCGACAGCAGCCAATTGAGCTGCTCAACCCCCTTATCTTAAGAAACCCCTATGGGGATTGCAAGGCGAATCTCGACGCCGTTGGAGAACTCCTTGCCCCCGCGCTGGGTTCAGGTCTGGGTGGAGGCCGGTCGGGAGGGGCGGATCTTCACCTATGCCGCCCCCCCGGACCTGGGCCTGGCGGCCGGGGATCTGGTGACCCTGCGCCTGAGGGGCCGCCCCCAGATCGGCCTGGTGGTCGAGACTCTGGCGGCGCCTCCGGCCGATCTCGATCCAGCGGTGATCCAGTCCGTGGAGGGCCTTCACCAGGCCGCCGCCGTGGATCCCCACTGGCAAGCGCTGCTGCAGGAGGTGGCCCGTCAGTGCCACACCAGCCTGTTTCGAACCCTCAAGACAGCCTTGCCTCCAGGTTGGCTGGGACAGCGGGCGGGGCGGGCCCATGGCCAGCCGCGCTCCCAATGGTGGCTGGAGCTGTTGGAGAGCCCCCTGCCTCTCACCAGCCGCCAACGTCAACTCATCGAGCGCCTGCGGGCCAGCGCCGGCTCGGCTCCCCAGAGCACGATCATGGCGTGGGGATTCAGCCGCTCCCTGGTGCAGGCCCTGGTGAGCAAGGCTTGGTTGCGCCGCAAGCAGCGCTTCCTCTCTGGCAGCGGTGCCTCTCCGGCAGCCGCCGCTCATGAGTCTCCTGATCTGACCGGCGGGCAGCTCGAGCCTCCCCGACCCCTGAATTCTGAGCAGCAGGGTGCCCTCGATCAGATCCTCGCGGCCTCCGGCCCGCAGGAGTTCCTGCTCTGGGGAGTGACCGGGGCGGGCAAGACGGAGGTCTACCTCCAGGCGGCGGCGGACTGCCTGGCCTCCGGTCGCAGCGTCCTGATGCTCACTCCGGAGATCGGACTGATCCCGCAGCTGCTCGACCGTTGCCGTGCCCGCTTCGCCGGCCGCCTCGTCGAGTTCCACAGCGGCCTCACGGAACGGGAGCGCATCACTGCCTGGCGCCGCTGCCTGCAGGCCGGCGCCACTGAGCCACTGATCGCCGTGGGCACCCGCTCGGCGGTGTTCCTGCCTCTGGCGCCCCTGGGCCTGATCGTGCTCGATGAGGAACACGACAGTTCCTACAAGCAGGACAGTCCAATGCCCTGTTACCACGCCAGAGATGTGGCCCGCCTGCGCTGCCGCGCCGCCGGAGCCCGGCTGCTGCTGGGGAGCGCCACTCCCTCCCTGGAATCCTGGCTGGCCTGCCGGCGGACCCAGCAGCCGGCCACCCTGATGCGCCTCAGCCGGCGCATCAGTGGTCAGGAGGCTGCGCCGGTGCGGGTGGTGGATCTGCGCCAGGAGCTGGCGGAAGGCCACCGCCGCCTGATCAGCCGGGCCCTGATGGAGCGGATGGAGCGGCTGCAGGAGCGTGGGGAGCAGGCGGTGGTGCTGGTGCCCCGGCGCGGCTACAGCAGTTTCCTGAGCTGCCGCAGTTGTGGAGAGGTGGTCCAGTGCCCCGATTGCGACGTGTCCCTCACGGTCCATCGCCTGCGTGACGGCAGCCAGACCCTGCGCTGCCACTGGTGCGGCCACCGCCAGCCTCTGACCTCCCGCTGCGGGTCCTGCGGCTCCACCGCCTTCAAGCCCTTCGGCGCCGGCACCCAGCGGGTGATGGAGCAACTGGAACAGGAACTCTCAGGCCTGCGCCTGTTGCGCTTCGACCGGGACAGCACCCGGGGCCGGGATGGGCACAGGCGCCTGCTGGAGCGCTTTGCGGCCGGGGAGGCGGATGTGCTGGTGGGCACCCAGATGCTCGCCAAAGGCATGGATCTGCCGCGGGTCACCCTGGCGGCGGTGCTGGCAGCTGATGGCCTCCTGTACCGGCCGGATCTGCGGGCCTCGGAACATTGCCTGCAGCTGCTGTTGCAGCTGGCCGGCCGGGCCGGAAGGGGGGAGCGCCCCGGGGAGGTGATCGTGCAGACCTACCTGCCGGATCATCCCGTGATCCAGCATCTGATCGATGGCCGCTACGACGCCTTTCTCGAGGCGGAACTGCAGCTGCGCCGCCAGGCGGGCCTGGTGCCCTTCAGCCGGGCCTGTCTGCTGCGCCTGGCTGGGCCATCCGGAGCGGCCACCGCCACCGCCACCGCCGCCCTTGCCGAGCAGCTGCGGCCCCAGGTGGAGCAGGCCGGCTGGCAACTGATCGGACCAGCGCCTGCTGCGGTGGCGCGGGTGGCCGGCCGCTACCGCTGGCAACTGTTGCTGCACGGCCCCGCCGGCGCCGATCTGCCCCTGCCCCCAGAAGCCGAGCTGCGCGCTGGGTTGGCTCGCAGCGTGAGCCTCTCGATTGATCCTGATCCGATCGAGCTCTGAGGTGAACCCTAAGGAGAGGGCAACTCCGGCCAGCCGAATCCCGCCTGCCGCCGTAAGCGCTGCAGCAGAAGGCTGAGCACCAGCAACAGGACGATCAGCAGGCTGCCCAGTCCGAGGCGGCTCCAGCGCCAGCTGCGCAGCTCCAGCCGGTTGATCGCCCCCAGCTGAAGGGGCCAGCTCAGGCCCTTGGGCCGGGGTTCCACAGCCAGCGGCTGGGCCGTGCGCACGGCCCCGACACCCATGGAGCTGAGCCGCACCTTGAAGCTCAGACCCGGCAGGGGCTGTAGCTGGCGCAGGTCGAGCTCGAAGCCGATCTGTTGACGAACTCCAAGCAGCCAGTTGCGCTCCTGAAGGCTCAGCTGCGGAGCAGGCAGGGCCTGCCCCGTGAGCTCTCCGGCGTCGAGGGCCAGGCGCTTGAGCAGGGCAGCAGCCTCCGCCGGCGAGACCACACCGCTGCTGAGGCTGAGGCGGCCCTGATCCGGGTCCAGGGAGAGCTTGAAGCGGCTGAGATCCGCATCGTCGGCGAGGGTGCTGGCGAACTGTCGCTGCCAGGGCATCCAGCTGCCGCTGACACTGGTGAGGCTCTGGCTCAGCTCAAGGCGGCCGGGCGCCGGCAGGCTGAGGTCGGTTTCGACGCGCAGGCAGCCCCCCAGCAGCCCCGTGAGCAGCAAAAGCACAGCCGCCACCACAATCGCAAAGCCCAGGGGCGCCCGGGTTGGACCCACCGGCGGCGGTGGCGGTGCCTCCGGTCTGGCGCGGCCTGGACGAGCCTGATCCAGGGACACCACCCGTTGCTGCAGCGACTCCACCGCGCCGATCTGCGGCAGCGTGAGCGACCAGTTCTCCGGCCGCTGGAGGCTGGGGGCCTCCAGAATCAGGCTGAGATCGCGGGCCTGGCGGCGCAGATCGGGATCGGCGCAGGCCTTGAGGCCTCGCACACAGCTTGCTGCACGCTCCGACTCACCCTGGCCGATCAATGCGGTGGCCATCAGCATCCGGGCCCGGCCCCCGAGGGGCACCGTGACGCCATGGGCCGCCACGATCGGCTCCAGCAGGCGCAGACAGCGGCCATACTCCCCGCGCTCGATCGCCGCCCGTGCCGGCTCCAGCGGATCGTCAGCCACGCCGCGGGACACCCGCCCGGCTGGCGGCACGGCTGCTGCCGACCACCATCGTGCCGACCCCGGCATCGGTGAACACCTCCAGCAGCAGGGCATGGGGCACGCGGCCATCGAGGATATGGGCCGCGCCGACCCCCTGGGCCAGCGCCCGGATGCAACATTCGGTCTTCGGAGTCATCCCCGCGTTGACGACGCCGGTGCTGATCAGCTCCCGGGCCTCGGGCAGGGTGATCTGGCGCAGGAGACTGGACGGGTCTTCACGGTTCTGCAGAATGCCCGGGGTGTCGGTGAGCAGGATCAGCTTCTCGGCCTGAAGGGCGGCGGCCAGCTCCCCGGCCACCGTGTCGGCATTGATGTTGTGGGCCTGACCGCTGGGATCGGCCGCCACACTGGAGATCACCGGGATGTAGCCGCTCTGGAGCAGAGGAGCGAGCACATCGGGGTTGACCGCCGCCACCTCTCCCACCAGCCCGTGGGAACCCTCCCCCCAGGTGCGGGCCTCCACCAGGGCCCCATCGCTGCCTGAGAGGCCCACGGCCCGGCCGCCCACCCGGTTGAGACCGTTGACGATCTGCTTGTTGACCCGGCCCACCAGCACCATCTCCACCACATCCATGGTGTCGAGGTCGGTGACCCGCAGGCCGTCACGGAATTCAGCCGGGATCTCCAGCTTCTTGAGCCACTGGTTGATCTCCGGTCCGCCGCCGTGGACCACCACGGGCTGCACCCCCACGCAGGCCAGCAGGGCCAGGTCGCGGAAGACCGCCTCACGCAGGTCTTCGCGCACCATCGCCGCGCCGCCGTACTTCACCACCACGCGGCGGCCGGCGAAACGCTGGATGTAGGGAAGCGCCTCACTGAGGACGGACACCCGCAGGGTGTCCTCTGCGCTGATGACGGGGTCCTGGCTCAAGACGGGGAAGGGAGAGGGTGGGCAGAGGGTCCGGCCACATCGGCGCCGGGCAGCAGGCTCAACTCCAGCTCCCCGGGGGAGACCAGACGCAGCTCGGCGCGAAGGCCAGGACCGAAGAAGCGGCCCAGGCGCTCCTGCTTGGCCAGCCAGCGCTCCGCTGGCACCCCATGGCAGCGGAAGTGGAGGACCAGGCCATAGCTGCCCTCCACATCGCGCTCGGCCACGCTCAGCAACTCCGGCGGAGCGTCGTCGTCCCAGAGTTTGAGGGCTTCGAGGGAGCTCTCCAGATGGGCTTTCTGGCCATAACGCCAGCGGGTCACGTCTTTGAGAAGCTTGCGCAGGGGCTCACTCTCAGGGCGCTCGCGCAGCTCACGCAGCTCGGTTGCCGGCGTCAGCTTCTGGGCGGGAGGCAGCTCCGACGACTTCAAAGCCAGACCCCCCAGTAGCAGCGGAACGCCGTAGAACACCCCTGCCAGGCTGATGTTTGGGCTGTCGGTGGCGTAGGCGATCGAGCCGATCACCGTGAGCGCCGCGCCGAGGATGGTCAGCAGACTGCCGGGCGATGTGAGTGCTTCCATGACGCCATCTTCCTGCAGCGAGGTCCAGGATGGCCACCGTTGCCCAGGAGCACCACCGGCCATGGAACAGCCCAGCACCGATGCCGATCCCGCTTCGCCTCCATCCACTCCCAGGATTCCTCTCAACGACCCCAGCACCCTGACGCTGCTGGATCAGCTCACCGAAGACCGCCTCTGGCTGCTGCAACAGATCGATGGCGGCCGCTGGCCCGACCTGAGGCTGGATCTCGCAGCACTGGAGCGGGAACTCGGTCAGCTGCTCGACCAGGCACGCCAGCGGCTGGAGGCCAGCTGATCCAGGCTTCAGAACGGGATCTCGTCGTCGTCGGCGGCGAGATCAGGCACCAGCGGCGAGGTGTTCCAGGTGGGAGCCGCTGGCTACGCTGAGGCAGGGCGCGGGGCCGGAGTGGCTGAACGAGCTGCCGAAGGTACGGGCCGGGGAATCGTGCGCGCCGGCACCCCGGCGGCTGGTGCGGCAGCTTGGGCCATCAATGGGTGCAGGCGAGCGAGGGTGAATTCAGCGCGCTTTTCCTTGATGCCGTCGGGTCGCGAGACCGTGCTCATGCGCAGCCGCCCCTCGATCATCAGCCGCTGACCCACCTGCACCCGGTTCTGCAGATCCTGGGCGAGATTGCCCCAGCCCACCACCTTCAGCTGTCCCGGGGGATCATCGGGGCGGAGACCCTCGAGTTCGACGGCCATCTCCGCCACCGGCGTCTGGTTGTCCTGGGTGTAGCGCACCTGGGGTGCCTCCAGCACCACCACTTCCAGCAAACAGTGGTTCACGACCCCTTCGGCGACAGCGGGCTCCATCCTGATGCACGGACCCAACCCCTCGATCTGGCTGCTGAGCGGCACCGGTGAGGGGCCCTTGATCGCCGCCCGGCTGCTGGCCGCCGGCTGGAGTATGCAGCTCTCGCTGGTGAGCGAGGACGCTCTGCGCGCCTATGCCCCCCATCCCCGGCTGCAGAGTCGCCTGGGGGCGCTGGCCGGGCCCGGGGCGATCGAAGCCGAACTGCAGGACGCTCCCCTGGCCCCCTTCCGCTGGGTGATCGATGCCAGCCACCCCTTCGCCTGCCGCATCAGCGCTGATCTGGCGGCGGTCTGCGCCCGCTTTAACCAGCCTCTGCTGCGCCTCTGGCGTCCGCCTGCCCCCCAGCGGCCTGGATCCAGGCTGATCCTGCTGGACCAGCTGGAGGATCTGGCCGCCCTGGATCTGGAAGGCGAGCGACTGATGCTGGCCATCGGCGCCCGTCATCTGGCCAGGGCGGTGGAACGGGCCGGCGCCAGGGCCTGCTTCGCCCGCATCCTGCCCAGTCCCGCCAGCCTGCGGCTGGCACTGGCGGCGGGGCTGGCGCCCGGGAGCCTCGCCTGCCACAGGCCCGGCACTGGCCTATCGGCCACAGCCACAGCTTTGGGCGCCATCGAGCGGGCCCTGCTGCAGCACTGGGGCATCACGACCGTGCTCTGCCGGCAGTCGGGAGGGCCGACGGAGCAGATCTGGCAGGGGCTCTGCGCTGAGCTGGGGCTGACGCTGTTGCTGCTGAAGCGACCGGATGAACCGATCAGCGAGGCAGGCCTGTGGCCACTGGAGCCGTTGCTGGAGCGGGTGGGGTTCCCAGGTGTTCAGCCACCAGCTGGGGAAGGGAAGCCCTCGGGCGGGGACCCAGCTGGGTGATCACCTGGCCGGCACAGAGGGATCCCAACTGGCCGCAGCGTTGCAGGGGCTCCCCCCGGCTGAGTCCGTAGAGGAAACCGGCGGCATAGAGATCACCGGCCCCGGTGGTGTCAACCAGTGGGCCGAGCACATAGGGGTCGATCCGATGGACTTCGCCGCCACCCAGCACCACGGAACCAAGCGCCCCGCGGGTGAGCACGGCGATGGAGCAGCGGCCACGCACCTGCTCCATTGCCGCCTCGAATCCATCGCACTGGTAGAGAGCGGTGATCTCGGCCTCGTTGGCGAAGAGCACATCAACATGGCCATCCACCAGCTCCAGGAAGCTTTCGCGGTGGCGCTCGACGCAGAAGGCATCGGAGAGGGAGAGGGCCACCTGGCCACCGGCGGCGCGCATCACCTCCGCGGCGGCGAGAAAGGCCCGCTTGGCGGCCTCCCCATCCCAAAGGTATCCCTCCAGGTAGAGCATCCCCGCCTGTCGCACCAGATCCAGGTCGAGATCAGCTGGTTCAAGGTCCACCGAGGCGCCCAGATAGGTGCACATCGTGCGCTGGGCATCGGGGGTCACCAGGATCAGGCAGCGGGCGGTGGCTGCTCCGCTGCTGGCTGCCGGGGTCTCGAAGCGAGCCCCCACCGAGCGGATGTCGTGGCTGAAGAACGCCCCCAGCTGGTCATCGCGCACCCGGCCGATGAAGCCGGCCCGAGCCCCCAGCATGGCCAGGCCCGCCAGGGTGTTGGCGGCCGAGCCGCCTGAGGTTTCCAGGCCCGGCCCGGCGGCGGCATAGAGCTGCTGGGCCTGCTCGGCATCCACCAGGGCCATGCCGCCCTTGCTGAGGCCGTGCTCCTCGAGGAAGGCGTCGTTGGAGCTGACGAGCACATCGACGATCGCGTTGCCGATGCCCACAACATCAAGGCTTCGGCCGTCAGCAAGCATCGTCATACGTTCAGCAGGGCGCGTTTGGGTCCGTGGATGGGATCCTCCACCACGATGGTCTGATCGCGCTGGGCACCGAGGGAGACGATCGCAATCGGCACCTCCATCAGCTCAGCCAGGAAGCGCAGGTAGGCCATGGCTGGGGCGGGCAGATCCTCCAGGGCGCGGCACTCGGCTGTCGAGCATTGCCAGCCCGGCAGGGTCTGGTAGATCGGACGGCAGCGGGCGAAGGTTTCGGCGCTGCTGGGGAAATGCTCGATGCGCTCGCCATCGAGCTCATAGGCCACACCGACCTGGATCTCATCGAGCTCATCGAGCACATCCAGCTTGGTGATGGCCAGGCAATCCAGACCGTTCACCTCCACGGCGTAACGCCCGATCACCCCATCGAACCAGCCACAGCGTCGACGGCGGCCCGTGGTGGTGCCGAACTCGCCGCCCCGGTCGCAGAGGTGGTCGTTGAGGCTGCCCTGAAGCTCGGTGGGGAAAGGACCCTCACCCACCCGGGTGGTGTAGGCCTTGGCGACTCCAATCACCCGATCGATCAGCGTCGGGCCCACGCCAGCGCCGATGCAGGCGCCACCGGAGACGGGATTCGAGGAGGTGACGTAGGGGTAGGTGCCGTGGTCGAGATCGAGCAGGGTTCCCTGGGCGCCCTCGAAGAGGATGTTCTGGCGGGCGCGGGCAGCCTGGTGGATCGTGCGGGTGCAGTCGACCACGTGCGGGGCCAGACGCTCGCCGTAGGCGAGGTATTCCTTCAGCACCACCTCGGGATCGAGGGGCTCAAGGCCGTAGATCCGCTCCAGGATCAGATTCTTTTCGGCCAGGGGCCCCATCAGGCGCTCGCGCAGGCGCTCGGGATCGAGCAGGTCGATCACCCTGATGCCGTTGCGATCCGACTTATCGGCGTAGGTGGGACCGATACCCCGGCCGGTGGTGCCGATGCGCCGGTCACCACGCCGCTGTTCCATCGCCTGGTCGAGCAGGCGGTGGTAGGGCATGGTGACGTGGGCCGTTGAGGCCAGCTTCAGCCCCGAAATGTCGATGCCGTAGTCCTCGAGCATGTCGAGTTCTTCGAGCATGATGCGCGGATCGACCACCGTGCCCGAACCGATCAGGCAGATGGTGTCGGGGTAGAGAATTCCGGAGGGAATCAGGTGCAGCTTCAGCACCTTGTCGTCGACCACGATCGTGTGGCCGGCATTGACACCGCCCTGATAACGAACCACCACATCGGCGGATCGGCTCAGGAGATCAGTGATCTTGCCTTTTCCCTCGTCGCCCCACTGTGCACCGATGACGACAACATTGGCCAAGGACACAGCGGCCCGTAGCCGCTTCAAAGCACAAGGGTCAAGAGTCTCAGATGACCAGCCCCTTCGTCAAAGCCCAGTGGTCTGCAGGCAAGCTGGCTGAGCGCAGAAAGGGCCCCGACCCTTGACCCTGCAAGGGGATCAGGTGCCCCGGACCACAGAGGTTTCGGCCTTTTTCAATTCCTTCTCCAGACGGGTCTTGAGCGTTTCAGGAAGGGGGCGGTTGGCGTAATTGGTGTAGTGCCCGGCCAGGGAGTTCAAGGCGGTCTGCATGGTGGTGAAGGAGGGCAGTCCGTTGACCCGTCCCTTCTGCCTGTAGAGGGCCATGTAGTCGTTGATCAATACGCGGGCCTCGCTTTCGGCGTCAGGGCGGGCCGGATCATCCTGGCTGAGGGCGATGGTGCCCAGCAGTGATTCAG
>NZ_JAGQBY010000024.1:0-25744 GCF_024345875.1 Synechococcus sp. EJ6-Ellesmere | reverse complement strand
TGAGCCTCCACCGCCGCCGGCGGTGGGGGGGTAGCGGAAAGGCCAGGGGTCCCCATCGAGCTCCTTCATCTCCCCCCCCAGATCGCTCACCGCCGATCCCGAGGCCGGGCACCAGTTCACCAGGTATTCGCCCCGGTAGATCAGGCCCTGCTCGTGCAGGCGCACAAAGGCCTCCACCACGGCTTTGTTGAGGCCGGGATCGAGGGTGAAGCGCTCCCGCTGCCAGTCCACCGAGTAGCCCAGACGGCGCAGCTGGCCCACGATCGTGCCGCCGCTGCCTGCCTTCCAGGCCCAGGCGCGCTCCAGGAAGGCGTCGCGGCCCAGGTCGTCCTTGCTGCCGCCCTCGGCCTTGATCTGCTTCTCCAGGATCGTCTGCACGGCGATCGAGGCGTGGTCGGTGCCGGGCAGACAGAGCACGTTCTTACCCTGCAGGCGCTGGAAGCGCACGATCGTGTCGATCAGGGCCGTCTCGAAGCCGTGGCCCATGTGCAGGCTGCCGGTCACGTTCGGCGGCGGGATCACGACGCTGAAGGGCTCGCCGGGAGCCTCCGGATCCGGATGAAAAGCACCCGCCGCTTCCCAGGCCGCCTGCCAGCGGGCTTCGGTGCCGGCCGGGTCGTAGGTCTTGGGCAGGGCGCCGTCGGGGCTGGGGGCAGCGGAGGCCTCGGTCACGGCGGGCTGGGGAAGGTCAGCCCATGCTCTCAAAGGGGACGGTGGGCTCAGGCGGCTGCCAGCCGCGCGACATAGGCCTCCAGGGTGCCGGCATTGATCCAGCCGGTGGCGATTGTCTTGGCGTGGCTGGCGGAGACCCGCCCACGGTGGGTGTGGGAGGGGCTGGCCGGGAAGATCAGCAACTTGCCCCGCTCGGCCTCCTCGTGGTGCTCCTGCCAGTGGAACTCGGTGCCGCCATCGGGGAGGGTGTTGAGGTAAAGGATCCAGGCGAGCACGCGCCGGATCGGTTCGGTGGCCTCTTCGCTGGTGGTCCAGTCACAGTGCCAGCTGCGGAATCCCTCGCCTGGCGCGTAGTGCTGAAGGTTGAAGATCGGGTTCACGAACAGAGAACGCTCCGGGCACACCTCCAGCAGCAGCGGGCGCTCGCTCAAGTAGCGCTGCAACCCAGCCGACACGCCGCGCAGGATCACTTCCGCCAGGCCGTGGGCCTCGGGGTCGGAGCGGTCGATCGCGACCAGGCTGATGTCGGTGGAGACCTTGGCGGGTTGGAAGGGATCGTGGCCGAAGGCAACCCCCGGGCGGCGCAGATCCGCCCGCCGCTCGTAGAAACCCAGGGCCGCATCGGCCAGGGCTTCATAGCCAGAATTTCGGTAGGTGCCGATCAGGCGCATCAGGTGCCTCCCAGAGGCGGGCACCGTAGGAACGGGCGCGCCTGACGTTCAGACCGGCGAGGCCAGCCGCGTCCAGGGAATGGCCACCGCAGAGTCATGGCGGACCCAGCTGTGCGGATCGGTGCTCACCTGCTGCGCCAGGCCCACCAGCTCCAGGGCTTCAGCGAGGCTCGCGGCAGCCAGCCCGCCCTCACCTCCGGCAGCCTCCAGCGGCAGCGCCAGCACCTGGGCTTCGGCGGGATCCGCCATCAGCTTGAGGTTGAGCCCCTCCAGCTCCCGCTCGAAGAACAGCCGCCGCATCCGGGCCGTGGCGTGAGGGCCGATCGCGCCGGCAAACGCCTCGAGGCCCTCGCGGCTGCCGTCAGCGCCGCAGTTGAGCGCCAGCCAGATCATCAGCTTGGCCCAGCTCTCGGTGGTCCACAGGGGCTCAAAGCTGGTGCGGTGCTGGCGCACCAGTTCGCCGAGGGCGAAGTCGAACAGGCCGGCCTGCAGCGCTGTGGCCTGGGCTGAGCTGGTGCCGGGTCCGGCAGGGGTCACAGAAAGGGCCTGACGAGGGGAAACTCAGGCTGCCGGAAGCACGGGAGCTGATCAGGAGTTCCGCACAGGAGCGGCGGCTGGTGGGCCTGAACCGCTTCAGGTCCGCCCATGGGGGCAAACTGCATGGGCTTGCACAGGACACGCCCATGGCCCTGGATCTGAACGACCCGGAGCTCGAGTTCTCCGATCTGGTCTACGCCTACCAGAGCTGGGTGATGGCGGTGATCAACGACGAGAAGCTCGGCGGTGAGGAGAAGCTGCTCACCGACGACATCACCGAGGACGCGCTCAACTCCATGCGCTTCCTGCCCGGTGAGGTGACCTCGGCGATCGAAACCTCCCTGGCCCGCGTCTACGACGTCGATCCCGACGAGCTGGCCGAGCTGCTCTTCCCTGGCGAAGACTGACTCCGGGCCACACTGCCCTGAGCTCCCAGCCCGTTCCCCGGTGGCCACCGACACCTACCTGCTCGGCACCGATCCGATCGAACTTGAACGGCTGCGCCTTCAGCACGAGCTCTGGCTGCCGGAAGCTCGGCGAGCCTGGCAGCGGGCGGGGTTGAAGCCTGGGGAGCGGGTGCTGGATCTGGGCGCCGGCCCTGGCTTCGTGGCCATGGAGCTGGCCAGGGAGGTGGGGGCTGAGGGCCGAGTACTGTGCCTGGAGCTGAGTGCGGCCTACGCCGAGGCGGCCCGCAGGGCGGGGCTGGGGCTGAGCCAGCTGGAGGTGCTTCAACACGACCTGGTGAGCGATGCCTTTCCAGAGGAGTCGTTCGACCTGGTGTGGTGCCGCTGGGTGCTGATGTTCCTCGGCGAACTCGACCCCCTGCTCGATGGACTGGCCGCCCAGCTGCGACCTGGGGCCCGGCTGGTGGTCCACGAATACATCCACTGGAGCAGCTTCGCGTTGCATCCAGGCGCCGAGGCGGTGGCGAGCTTCGGTCGTGCCGCCCACGCCAGCTTCCTGGCCGCCGGCGGCGATCCTGACGTGAACCGGCGGCTGCCGTCGCTGCTGAGCCAGCGGGGCTTCCGCATCGATGAGCTGCGGCCACTCACCGTGGTGGGGCGCCTCGGCGACGGGATGGCGCGCTGGCTGGAGTGTTTCGTGACCATCTACGGGCCGGAGCTGATCCGCCGGGGGCTGTGGAGCCATCAGGAGGCCGAGCGGGCCCGGGCCGAGATGGCGGCGGCGCGGCAGGATCCAGGCGCCTTCTGGGTGGGGCCCACGGTGATGGAAACCCGCGCGACACGATGACTTTTGTGAGCTGATCGCCATCCCGATGACCTGGACCACCGCCTCCATCCCCGACCAGAGTGGCCGGATCGCCCTGATCACCGGCGCCAACAGCGGGCTGGGGCTGGAGTCCGCCCGGGCCCTGGCGAGCCATGGGGCCACGGTGGTGCTCGCCTGCCGCTCCCGCCGCCGGGGGGAGGAGGCCCGCGCCGAGCTGCTGCCCGCCGCGGTCGCCGGCCTGGAGGTGCTCGAGCTCGACCTGGCGGATCTGGCCAGCGTGCGCGCCGGGGCCCGCTGGATGCAGGAGCAGTACGGCCGCCTCGATCTGCTGCTCAACAACGCCGGTGTGATGGGCCCGCCGCGGCAGCTCACCCGCGATGGCTTCGAGCTGCAGTTCGGCACCAACCACCTGGGCCATTTCGCCCTCACCACAGCGCTGCTGCCCCTGATGGAGGGACGCGCCGATGCCCGGGTGGTGACGGTGACCTCCGGCGCCCAGTACTTCGGCAAGCTGGCCTTCGATGACCTGCAGTCGGAGCGGCGCTACGACCGCTGGGCGGCCTACAGCCAGAGCAAGCTGGCCAATGTGACCTTCGCCCTTGAGTTGCAGCAACGGCTGGCGGCAGCCGGCAGCACGGTGTCGTCGCTGGCTGCCCACCCCGGGCTGGCGCGCACCAACCTGCAGCCCGCCTCGGTGGCCTCGAGCGGCTCCCGCTTCGAGAGCCTGGCCTACCGATTGATGGATCCCCTCTTCCAGAGCGCCGCCATGGGGGCCCTGCCCCAGCTCTATGCCGCCACGGCCCCCGAAGCTCGGGGCGGAGAGCACTACGGGCCCGATCAGTGGGGGGGCATGCGCGGCGGGCCCACCCAGGTGCGCATCGCCCCAGCGGCCCTCGATCCCCAGATCCGCCAGCGCCTCTGGGAGGTGAGTGAGCAACTGGTGGGCCAGGCCGCGCAAGCCGAGGCCGCATGACCGGCAGGAGCCCCATCGGCCGACGCCGCTGGCCGGGCGGTGGGGCGGCCCGATCCCTGCCGGCCGCCCTGGCCGCCATGCTGCTTTGCGGAGGCTGTCAGGGGTGGGGCATACCCGACAGCCTCTTTCTGTACGTCGAGACCGATTCCACCAGAACCCCCCAGGTGGAGCTGGGTGACAGCGAACAGCGGGCCCGCAGGCTGATCGACGAATTCCGTCAGGTGAACCCCGGCGTCAGCATCCATGTCCGTCACCTCCCCAGCGATGCCTTCCTGAGCTCCACCGCCTTCCGGTCCTCCAGGGGGCTGGGCCCCGACCTGATGGTCACCCGGGTGGTGACCGCCCTGCGCCTGCATCAGCAGGGATTGAGTGAAGCGGTGACGCTCGATCCCGAACGGCTCGAAGAACTCGAGCCCCGCTTCCTCAACGATTTCCGCCTCGGCCGCCAGCTGCTGGCCGTGCCGCTGCTGGCCCAGCCGGAGGTGGCCTGCTACAACCGCCGGCGCGTGCCCGAGCCACCGCGCGATCTGACGGATCTGATCAACCTGAGTGCCAAGGGTCTGAAGGTCGGTCTGCCCCTGCGGCTTGGCGATCTCTACTGGACCAGCAGCGGCATGGAGGCCAACGGGGCTCTGGAGCGGCTGCTGGAGTCACCCAGCCCGAGAGGCGGCACGCTGGTGATCAGCACGAGCGATCGCCAGGACCTGCTGCGCTGGCTGAACTGGCTCAACAACGCCAACCTCCAGCAGAACGTTGAGTTCTCGGAAGAGGCGGTGGATCTGGTGCATCAGCTGGAGCAGGGCAAGCTCGACGGCATCAGCTGCAACAGCCTCTGGCTGGAACGGCTCGGCAAGAGCATGGGGCCGTCCCTGGGGGTGTCGCAGCTGCCGGGCAGCCCCGGCCAGCCGGCTCGGGGGCTCACCCGGCTGAAGGTCTGGAGTTTCGGGACGCACTCCACACCACGGCAGCGGGAGCTGGCCAAGGAGTTCGTGCTCTTCACCCTCAATCGGCTCAACCAGAAGCGACTGATGCTGTTCGCTCCGGGCAACCTGCCGGTGAACCGTAATGTGCTGATCCCCAGCAAGAGCTCCGCTGTGTTCGCGGCCCTGGCGGACAGCCTCGACCGGGCGCAGCTGATCAGCTTCTCTGACCCCGACCGGATCGAAACCCGCCTGGCCTGGATGGACGACATCCTGGAGCGCGCGATCGTGAATGCGGCCTCGCCCGCCGACGTGATGAAGGACATCCAGGCGGGGCCACCCGCTGCGCCTCCCTCCAGCAAGCCCTGAGCTCCGCCGTCCGCCCGATCGCCGATGCGCCTCTTCCTCTACGAGATCTCCGGTTGGCTGGGCTACCTGGCCCGGCCCCAGGTGATGCTCCAGGTGCTCAGCGGGGCTGTGCTGTATGCCGTCTACGTCATCTGGATCCGTCCCCACCTGCTGGGTCGCGGCCACCGGCTGGAGTTCCTCGGCAGCCTGGCCCTGCTGCTGGGCCTGCGCCTCAACGCCCTGGTGCTGGGCTGGCTGGGGTTCCCCAACGGCCTGGCCCATTACGTGGTCCAGCTGTTCACTCTCTGGATCGTTCTGGCTCTGGTGAAGCTGGTGGCTCGGCGCTGGTTCACCGCCGCGAGCATCGAGCGGTTCTACCGCCAGCTGGTGCGTCCACTGTTCGCGCTGGTGGTGGTGGGATCCCTGATCAACCAGCTGGATTCCCTGATCGATGTGGGCCGGATCCCCCTGATCACCCTGTTCGGCGAGCCGCTCACGGCCAGTGGCATCATCCTGATCCTGACCATCCCCTATTTCCTGGTGGTGGTGTCGGAATATGCGGTGGTGGGACTGGGGGACCTGCTGCAGCGGCTGCTGGGCTTCTCCAGCAGCACCCGGGTGGCGGTGGAGTTGGTCAGCCGTTACCTGGTGATCGCCTTGGGATCGCTGTGGGTGCTCAGGCGCATCGGGCTGAACAGCACGGCGATCGCCGCCGTGGCCGGTGGGTTGTCGGTCGGGCTCGGCTTCGGCATCAAGGAGGTGTTCTCCAACTTCGTGAGCGGCCTCTGGCTGCTGTTCGAGGGTTCCGTGCGCCCTGGCGAGATCCTCTTCATCGATGGGGATCCCTGCGAGGTGCGCAGCCTGGGGCTGCGGGCGGCGGTGCTCTGGCGCGACCGCGACAATGCCGAACTGGTGATCCCCAACCAGGACTTCTTCACCACCACGACCACCACCTACACCGGCAGCGATCGGATGCGCCGCAGCCAGGTGGAGGTGTCGGCCGCCTACCGCCACGACCCCGACACGGTGATCCAACTGCTGGAGGCGGTGGCCCGCTCCTCACCGAGGGTGCTGCTGCAGCCCCCGCCCAAGGCCCTGTTGCTGTGCTACGGCGACTCCAGCATCAACTACGCCGTGCGGTTCTGGATCGAGAATCCGATGAACAACGCCAGCATCAAGAGCGAGGTGAGCAGCGCCATCTGGCACCGCTTCAGCGAGGAGGGGATTGAGATTCCCTTCCCACAGCGGGTCGTTTCTATGCAGCCGGCCAAGCCTGATGAGCACTAGCTGTTTAGTTGTGTAGTCCCACCAGGTTGTTCAGCTGACAAGAGGATGTGAGGCCCCCAGGGTGGGGGTGTCGCCGACCAGAACGTGAGTCAGTTCATCACGCAAGTGAAGCCCTATGCCGTGGATGTGAACAGTGGGGTGAAGGCAGGGCTGATTCAAAGTCTTAACTCAAGCTTAGTTCTGGCTTTCTCGTCGCCATCGCCAGTAGCGCCGTGATGTCGTGAGTACGGCCTGCATGCCGGCTCGGATCGACTGAAATCCAGCCAGCCGCAGCAGGTTGAGGGCTGCCGTGCGCAGCGTCGCCATTGCTCCGGCGCCGTTGCCCCGGTAGCGATGGGCGTCCTCATGCAGCTGGGTGTCACGGATCCAGTGCCAGCTCTCAATGCTCCAGCGATCCCGCACCAGTTGCAGCAGGGCTTCTGGGGTGGTGCGCAAGCTGGTGAGGAAGAAATGGGTCTGCCGGAAGGTCTTGCCGTCGCGGGTTCCGGTGGCAATCACCTCTACGATCCAGCTGGTGCCCCTCCAGGCCCCACGGATGTGCTCCGGTGCCTGTTTGGCGCGGAGCATCCAGGTTCAGGCATCCCAGTCTTTGTCACCCTATTAGGGATCTTAACTACGACAACGATTGCGCATGGTGTTGATCAGGACCGTCACTGCATCTGGTTGCCCTTGAAGGGTGAAAGCCTCGCGCTCGACCACTCGATTTCCAGGATGATATCGATTGAAGAGGATCCCACTGATCTCACGCTCGACGACGGGGTTTAGCGGAGCAGTGACCCCCAACGGCCTCATGCCTGCCCCTCCGCAGCTCTGCACCGCATGGGTGGCTTCATGGATGAAGACCTGGCGTCCGATGCCCAACTGAAACGCCAGGGGAGACACCCAGAGCCGCCGAGATTTCGACTCGTAGATTCCGTAGGCTCCCCGCCGTGGTGGGGGCGCCAGGCGAATCTCAAAGCCATGCCGTTGCAACGCTGTAGTCAGCTGCTGAAGATCTGCGGGAAGTTCCTGGAGGTCCACTGGTCTCTTAGTGTTGAACGAGATTATCGGTTGAGCAGTGCTTGAGGGGAATCATCATCTGCCAGCATCCTGAGAAACTCCTTCGCCCTAGCGCCTTCCACCGCGCTTCGGTTGCCTTGTTGGCTGCGGCCAAGAACTGACCCATGCGGCGGTAGTGCGCTGCCCAGCCCATGCAGCGTTCTGTGTCAACTTGGGGATCCTGCTGAGTGGTGGTGGTCATCAATCCGTCCCCAATAGATCAGGCAGCCCCGCGTCCACCAGCACCCGCATCAGCCTGGCTGGTGAGGTGAATAATTCACGGCTGCGCAGGTGCAAGTCGATGGACTGTTCTTTTTTCAGTATCAGTCAGAACACCCGATCCCAGCCGGTGGTGTCCCTTCGCCCCAGGTGCCAGCGTCAACAGCTCCGCCCCTTCAACCAAACTCCTTCAGAGCCCGGTGGCCTCGTCACCGGGCTTTGTCGTGCTCACCCTTCCTATGCCTGACATCGCCGACATCCACCAGGCCCTGGTCGAGGACTACCGGGAGTCCTTCGAGTTTGCGGCCGCCAAGCTGCTGGCCCAGCCCAGCTGGACCCTGGAGGCCACCGTAGTGCTGATGCACCTCCACAACGGCGCCGTCACGATCGGGCCGGTAAGGAGCCTTCCCCTTAAGCAACAGCAGCAATGGCCAACAGAACAAGCTGCCCAGGCCAGAACAAAAGTAGCAACAGATACCTGCTACATCGGCGAGAGCAGCAAGAATGCATTGGGTACATGTGATGCCGTGAAGCAACAAGCAAAAGATATCGATTATTAGATAGGCCAAGCTCAATCCATATTTTTCTTGTTAGATTAGGACATTTTATCCTGAATTTAGCAAACTCTTATTGTCAAACTTCGACCTTCCTCATGTCATCAATTCCCTCAACACTGTCCGGCCAAGCCTCGATCGAGCGGCTCCTAGGACAGACAGCCACATCGGCCTGTACTTGCACAGATTGCGTCCAGGGGCTGGCCTCCCATGAAACATTTCTGACGGATTTTCCTGAAGATCCCGAAACCTTGATGGATGACTTCCATCGCATGGGCCTGATCCGTCGAGAGGCCTATCCAATCGCGGAGAAGATCAGTCAGGCAGAACTTCGCGAGCTGCTCTTCTTTCGACATGCATCTCAGGGAAATCCAGAAAAGGAACAGCTCCTGCGCGCCCTGGCCAGCGAAGCCGGCGGCCTCGATCAGGCCTTTGCGGCGGCTTTCGGTCCCCAGGCAGGTCACTTTTTCTCCCGTGTGAGTAGCAACAGCCCGCTGGGACGCCGCACGTTCATGAAAGGTCTCGCTGCAGGGGCAGCCTTGGTCACCCTGGCGAACTGCGGTGTGCGGGATGACAGAGAAACCGACGGAGGAGCCCCGGTCGATCCCTCGAGCCTTGAGAAGAAAGACCTGAAGGTTGGATTCATTCCAATTACCTGTGCCACGCCAATCATCATGTCGGAGCCGTTGGGCTTCTACACCAAGCAAGGTCTGAATGTAAAAGTGGTGAAAATGCCGAGCTGGGGAGCTGTACGCGATTCAGCCATTGCCGGCGAACTCGACGCCTATCACATGCTCGCCCCCATGCCGATCGCCATGACCCTGGGCCTTGGCTCCACACCATTCAGTGTCAAGTTAGCGAGCATCGAGAACATCAATGGCCAGGCCATCACCGTTGCGAAACGCCACGCCGGCAAAGTCAAGGAAGCCAAGGATTTCAAAGGATTCGTCATCGGCGTGCCCTTCCCCTTCTCGATGCACAACCTGCTGCTGCGCTACTACCTGGCAGAGGGCGGAGTGAACCCTGATACCGATGTTCAGATTCGCCCCGTACCGCCGCCGGACAGCATCGCCCAACTGGTGACTGGCGATCTCGATGCCATGTTGATGCCCGATCCATTCAACCAAAGGGCCGTCTACGAAGATGCGGGCTTCATTCTTCTGCTCACCAAAGATCTCTGGAATGGTCATCCCTGCTGCGCCTTTGCTGCAGGAGAGCCCTGGATTCAAGAGCATCCTCAGACCTTCCGAGCCCTCAACAAATCAATCATCGAAGCCGCGAACTACGCCAGCAAAGCCGAGAATCGCAAGGAAATCGCTTCAGCAATCTCTGGACGAGCCTTCCTGAACCAGCCCACCGAAGTGGTTGAAGCCGTATTGACTGGCAAGTTCGAGAATGGACTGGGGCAAAGCTTTGATGTCCCCGATCGCATTGATTTCAAGCCCTATCCCTGGCAGAGCTTCTCCAACTGGATTCAGAGCCAGCTGGTGCGATGGGATCTCGGCAAGGCTGCCAGCATGATCCAGGCGGGTGATTTTGATACCAACAGTTCTTCTATCTTTCTCACGACTGAGGCACAGGAACTGGAGAGGAGCATGGGCTTGAATCCACCAACTGAAACGTCCCGCGTCGAAACTCTTGCCTTTGACACCTTCGATCCCCAAAGGCCACTGGACTACGTTGAAGAACAGAAGAAGCGCGATGGCTTCTGATTGAACTGCACACTTCCAATTCTTCTGTCTCCATGACAAAGTCGTCCCTGAGCAAACCGATGGGCCTGCTTGTCTCCATCGTCAGCGTCCTGATCGCCTTGGTCGTCTGGCAGATTCTTGCCAAGCATGGTCTGCTGGGCAAAAACTTCCCAGGCTCCCTCGAAACCCTGAAAGAACTCCAATGGTGGCTCTCTGATCCCTTCTTCAACAATGGTCCTAATGATCTGGGAATCGGCACCAATCTGCTGATCAGTTTACGCCGGGTGATGATCGGCTACAGCTTGTCCATCGTTGTCGCCGTCCCGCTCGGACTGTTGATTGGGGTGTCCCGCCTGGCCAGCAGTTCCGCCAACCCCTTCATTCAACTGCTGAAGCCGGTGTCGCCTTTGGCCTGGCTGCCAATCGGCCTTTTCGTCTTCAGGGATTCGGAGCTGACCGGCATTTTTGTGATCTTCATTTCCAGTGTCTGGCCAACATTGATCAGCACATCCTTTGGCGTACAAACCATCAACCCCGATTACCTGCGGGTCTCCAGGTCCCTGGGTGCCAGCCAGCTGCGCACCATCACTAAAGTTGTACTCCCCGCTGTCATGCCTAACATCCTGGCGGGCATGCGCATCTCAATGGGCATTGCCTGGCTGGTGATCGTTGCTGCCGAAATGCTATTGGGTTCCGGCATTGGCTACTTCATCTGGAATGAATGGAACAATCTATCACTTCCTAACATCTTCGTGGCGATCATCGTAATCGGCCTCACAGGCATTCTTCTTGATCAATTGATTGGAGCTCTACAGAAACGCTTTGATTATCAACTCTGATGTCCAAAGATCTGCCGAACCAGCCTTGTCCAATGTCATGTCAGCCACCAACGACTACAGCGAAGTCCAGCTCAGTATCGAAAATGTTGGCAAGGTCTTCACATCTGAGCCTGGCCTGCTGAGATCGCTGACCGGGCGTCGCGCCAGCGCTGGTTACGTTGCCCTTGAGGACGTTAATCTCCGAATCGAAGAAAATACCTTCGTCTCCATCATCGGTCCATCAGGCTGTGGCAAGTCCACCTTGCTTAATCTGATGGCCGGCCTGGATGAGCCCAGCTCAGGTCAGATCCTCATGGACGGGCTTCGCATCCGCGGCCCAGGGCCTGATCGTGGAGTTGTCTTCCAGAACTATGTCCTGATGCCATGGCTCACGGCCCTGGAGAACGTCATCTACGCGATCGAAACCGCACAACCCAGCATCAGCAAGGGCAACGCCAAGGAACAGGCCCGTGAGTATCTGTCCATGGTGGATCTCGAAAAGGCGATGGGCCGCTATCCCAGGGAGATGAGTGGTGGCATGAAACAACGCGTGGCCATTGCCAGAGCCTTATCGATCAAGCCCAAGATCCTGCTGATGGATGAGCCCTTTGGGGCCCTCGACGCCCTGACCCGCGGCTATCTTCAGGAGGAAGTTCTGCAACTGTGGGAAAACCACCGGGTCACGGTGGTCCTGGTGACCCACAGCATCGACGAGGCCCTGCTGCTCTCGGACCAGATCGTGTTGATGTCGAGCGGTCCGAATGCCCGGATCAGTGATTTGATCGACCTTCCGCGGATTCGTCCGCGCAAACGGAACATAATCGAAACCCATCCGGATTTTCTGGCCGTGAAACAGCGGCTTGAAGACCATCTGTTCCGGGAAACCAGGGCCATCGAAGACAAGTAGTCCTCCGGCCACTTTCCGGCCCAGCTACCGCTTCCCCTCCCATCCCGATCACCCCTCCCCTTCACCCTTGACGGATCTGCCATGAGCACGCTCACCCCCCTCAGTCACACCCTGCTTAACGCCAAACGCAAAAAAGGCATCAGCTTTGCGGAACTGGAAACGCTGCTCAATCGCGATGAGGTCTGGATTGCCAGCCTGCTCTATGGCCAGGCCACAGCCTCGCCGGAGGAAGCACAGACACTTCTGGCGGCCCTGGATCTGGATCCGAACCTCGCTGGCGAGCTGACCATTCCTCCCGTCAAGGGCTGCCTGGATCCCGTGGTCCCCGCCGATCCATTGATCTATCGCTTCTACGAAATCATGCAGGTGTACGGCCTGCCGATGAAGGATGTGATCCAGGAGAAATTTGGCGACGGAATCATGAGCGCGATCGATTTCACCCTGGAAGTCGATAAAGTTGAACATCCAGCTGGTGATCGGGTCAAGGTCACCATGTGCGGCAAATTTCTGCCTTACAAGAAGTGGTGACCTGAGCCGCTTTGGTCATAGGCCGAGTTCGGTGAGACCGGGGTGGTCCTGCGGCCTCGGTCCCTGGGGCCAGAGGAATTTTCGCTCTGCATCGGCAATCGGCACATCGTTGATGCTGGCCTCACGCCGACGCATCAGACCTTCAGCACTGAACTCCCAGTTTTCATTGCCATAGGCCCGATACCACTGGTCGGCTAGATCATGCCACTCGTACTGAAAGCGCACGGCAATGCGATTGTCGTGCCAGGCCCAGACTTCCTTGATCAATCGATAGCCATTCTCCTGGGCCCACTTGCGCTGGAGAAAGGCCACAATCTCGTCGCGACCTCTGATGAATTCAGAGCGATTACGCCAATAGCTGTCTTCCGTGTAGGCCAGAGACACTCGATGGGGATCCCTGGAATTCCAGGCATCCTCCGCCATTCTTACCTTCTGGATCGCCGTTTCCTGGTTGAACGGCGGCAGTGGAGGCTTTGAACTTAGGGCGGACATCTGGATCTTGCGATGAGTTATTTTACTCCTGCCAGAGGCTGAATCAGGCCTCGGCCTCGCAGCCAGTGGCTTGCTCCTGAAGCATAGGCACCCTCCCTCTGTTGGTTGACGGCCTCAGGCCGCTCAGTTTCAGCTCTTTCGATTCGCCATTGCCAAGATCGGAGCATCAGCTTCACGGATGACATCCGCAGAACAAGCCGAACAACTTGTTGGGCCCTCACCAGTACTTCGGGTAGCGACTGTCGCGGGAGGCGTTGTTGTACAGCAGGCCCACCACGGTCACCGCCAGGGAGCCCAGCAGGGTGGGCAGGAGCAGAACATGATCACCGGGTAGGACCCAGCCGGTGGATGCACCGTGCCGGTGGGCGATGGCCACCGGCCGCTGTTGAGGCATCCGCTACGCAGCGGCGGGCCAGGAACGGTTGGAATGCACGGCGTTGCTGGGATCCTGAGGTCCGTGACCACGAGCCAAACGGCCATCAAGGCGGCCCCTGCCGAGCTGATTCCCGCAGAAACCCTGAGCGAGCTCAACCTGCGCAGGGATGGGGCCGGCTGGTGGCAACTGGCGGGCCATGGGGGGCTGATCCTGGTCAGCGGGCTGATCTGGGGGGATGCTCGTCTGCCCTGGGCGCTGCGGCTGCCGGCCCTGCTGCTGCTGGGCTGGGGCCTGGCCTTCGCCTTCTGCGCCATGCACGAATGCGGCCACCGCACCGCCTTCGCCAGCCGCCGCCTCAACGACGCCGTGGCCTGGTGGGCCGGGGTGCTGAGCTTCTACAACGCCGATTTTTACCGCCGCTACCACCAGTGGCACCACCGCCACACCCACCAGCCCGGCCTGGACCCGGAGCTGGAGGATCCGCCGCCCACCAGCCGCTGGGCCTACCTGCTGGAGTTGAGCGGCCTGCCCTGGTGGATCGGCAAGCTGCGGAGCCACGCCGCCGGCCTGCGCGGCAACTTCAGCGGCCGCCCCTACATTCCCGCCGAGGCCGCCCCGGCGCTGCGCCGCTCGATCCGCCTCCAGTTCGCTGTTTATGGGCTGGTGCTGCTGCTGTCGATTCCGGGGGGCAACGGCGTTCTGCTCTGGCAGTGGCTGCTGCCGCTGGCCCTGGGGCAGCCCCTGCTGCGCTTCGTGTTGCTGGCTGAGCACGGAGGCTGCAGCACCGCCGCCGACGTGCTGCGCAACACCCGCACCACCCGCACCCTGGCGCCGCTGCGCTGGCTGATGTGGAACATGCCCTTCCACGTCGAACACCACCTGATGGCCTCGATTCCCTTCCATGCCCTGCCGGCGGCCCACGGCTGGATCGCCGGGAGGCTGGAGCACAACGATCCGGGCTACCTGGCGGTGCACAGGGCGTTCCTGGCCGATCCGTCGAGGCTGGCGCTGCCACCGGCATGAGCGTGGCTGCGGCGACCCAAGGCCGGGATGCTGTGTTTGAGCTGGGGTCCTTTGCGCTCAGCTGCGGCAGGGATCTGCCCCACGCCCGCCTGGCCTACAGGGTGTTCGGCGAACTCAACGCAGAACGGTCAAACCTGGTGCTCTACCCCAGCTCCTACGGCGCCTGGCCCGAGGACATCGACTGGGTGGTGGGCCCGATTCTCGATCCAGCCCGTTTCTGCGTGCTGCTGGTGAGCCAGTTCGGCAACGGCCGCTCCAGCAGCCCGAGCACCAGCGCCATGGGGCTGGCCGAGCAGGGCTGGATCTTCCGCCATACCGACAACGTGACCGCCCAACAACGCCTGATCCAGGAGGTGTTCGGGGTGGAGCGTCTCGCCCTGATCTACGGCTGGTCGATGGGGGCACAGCAGGCCTACCACTGGGCGGCCCTGAAGCCCGAGGCGGTGGAGCGGATCTGCTGCCTCTGCGGCACAGCCCGCACCACGCCCCACAACCGCCTGTTGCTGCTCAGCCTGCGCCAAGCCCTCACCGCCGATCCCGCCTCGGATGGGGAGCGCTTCAGGGCCACCCCCGAGCAGGGGCTGCGCAGCTTCGCCCTGATCTACGCCAGCTGGGCCGCCAGCCAGGCCTACTACCGGCAGAGCAGGCACGAGGCGCTGGGCTACGGCAGCGTGGAGGAGTATGTGGAGCGCAGCTGGTTACCCGCCTACAGCCGCCACGATCCCCGCGATCTGCTGGCGATGCTCGACACCTGGCTGGCCAACGATCTCGGCGCCGCCATGGGGAGTTCCCTGGCCGACGCCCTGGGGCGGATCACGGCCCGCACCACCGTGATCGCCGGCTCCCACGACCTCTATTTCCCACCCGACGACTGTGCCGCGGAAGCCGCTCTCATCCCCGGTGCCCGCTTCGAGCGGCTGGAGTCGGTGCTGGGGCACCGGGCCGGCAATCCCCGCGACGCGCCGGCCGAGCAGGCCCTGATCCGGGCCGCCCTCGAGGGCCTGCTGATGGATTGATCCACCGGGCCGCTCACGCTGCCCTGATCCGACCGACCAAACCCCGCCGTTCCGCCCACCCCCCGCTGAGCCCATGACCGACCTGGCCCGCTACGCTGCCGACCACGGACTCCGCCATTTCCTCTTCTCCTTCTCGGATCTGTTCGGAGTGCAGCGCGCCAAGCTGGTGCCGGCGAGTGCCGTGAACCAACTGGCCCGCGATGGCGCCGGCTTCGCGGGTTTCGCCGCCTGGCTGGCGATGACCCCGGCCGATCCCGATGTGCTCGGCCTACCCGATCCCGCCAGCCTGGCGGTGCTGCCCTGGCAGCGCACCGTGGCCTGGGTGGCCACCGATCTGCAGGTGGAGGGCCGGCCGCTGGAGCAGTCGCCGCGCTGGGTGCTGCGCCGCCAGCTGGAACGGGCAACGCAGCTGGGCTACAGCTTCCGCACAGGGGTGGAAGCCGAGTTCTTTCTGCTGCAGCCCGGCGGCACGGCGATCGCCGATGTCCACGACACCCAGAGCAAACCCTGCTACGACCAGCTGGCGCTGATGCGCCAGTTCGAGCTGATCGGCGGCCTGCTCGAAGCGATGGAGGAGCTGGGCTGGGGGCCCTACCAGGCCGATCACGAGGATGCCAACGGCCAGTTCGAGATCAACTGGACCTTTGCGGACGCCCTGGTGACCGCCGACCGCCACGCCCTCTTCCGGGTGATGGCCCAGTCGATGGCGGAACCGCTGGGTGCTCGGGTGAGCTTCGGGCCCAAGCCCTTCCCCCAGCTCACCGGCAGCGGCGCCCACCTGCACCATTCCCTCTGGGACGACTCGGGCCGCAACCTCTTCCACGACCCCCGTGGCGAGCTGGGTCTCTCGCGGCTGGCCTACCACTTTCTGGGGGGGCTGCTGGAGCACGCCCCGGCCCTGTGCGCCATCACCAATCCCACAGCCGAGAGCTACGCACGCCTCGGCGGCCAGACCACCAACTCCGGCGCCACCTGGTCACCGGGCTGGATCAGCTACGGCGGCAACAACCGCAGCCACATGGTGCGCATCCCCGACGACCAGCGCCTGGAGCTGCGCCTGGCCGACAGTGCCGCCAACCCCTACCTGCTGCCGGCGGCGGTGCTGGCCGCCGGTCTCGACGGCCTTGAGCGGCAGCTCGACCCCGGCCCCCGCAACGACGCCAACCTCTACACCGACCCGCCGGCTCCCGGCACCGCGACTCCGCTGCCCGCCACCCTCAAGGAGGCCCTCGCCGCCTTCGCCGCCGACACGGTGCTGCGCGAGGCCCTGGGGGAGTCCTTCTGCCAGGCCTACGAAAGCCTCAGGCGCCAGCACAGCTAGAGATTGCCCTCAGACGGGTCCGCTGCGGTCCTGCCAGTCGGCTTAGCTGTATCACTTTGTCCGACTCCCGCACCAGCTTGGGTTCTGCTTGGCGTGAGGCGTGAGGCGTGAGGCGTGAGGGTGAACGCGGCCAGCGGCGACGGTCAGGCCGAATCGAAGGTGTCCCTGAGCACGCCCGCCAGATCGCTCAGTAGCTGATCACTCCTGCCGACAAAGGACGAGCCGTGCATGACGGCCAGGGCCTCCGGCCTGAGCTCAGCCAGTGCCTGCAGCACAGATTCCGTATGCCTGGTGTAGGGCATGTAGGACGCGAGGGGACCTTGCTGCATCTGCTCCATGCCCTGAAGTGTTGGCCCGATCAGGTCGGAGGAGGTGAGCGGAGCCACATCCCCGAAGTGATGGAAGAGATCAGAGCAGAACAAGGTTTTGCTCGTCTCTTCGAACAGCAAACCGGCGTCCCAGCCGTGGGGCAGGTGCGGGGAAGGGTAGAAGCGGTAGCGATATCGACCTGTGCTCAGCACATCATCAGGGAGCATGCCGCGGGCAGGTCGTATCGAAAAGTCGTCGACACTCACGAGTTTGCCCACGAGCGTGCAGACAGGCTGGGCCTCAGGTGCCAGCTCCAGCCAATGGTTGAGGCCGCCGATCTCATCGGATTCGAAATGGCTCCAGGCGATGTACTGAAGCTTGGCGGGATCCATCAAGGTGGCCACCGCATCCCGCAGGGCCGGGAACATCCCCTTCAAGCCGGCGTGGAACAGCAATGGCTGCTCATCGCGCACCAGGAAGTGGTTGAACTGCATGTCGAAGTCCGGAACATAGATCGAAAGCCGGAACAGGTCTGGAGCGATTTCAGCAATGCTGGTCATGGCTCAAGAATGGCAGTAAAAACGCCGGCAAGAAGTGGGCTGAAGCCTCACCCTTGAGAGAGCCCAATCGTGATCTTCAGGCTAGGCCAAAGAAAAGCTCATGCCCGCTGATTGTGATCAACGGGCATGAAACTCAGAGCCTGAGTCGCACGCAAGGCCTGCCTTTGGTCCAGCCGCCGCCAACACGAGCAATCCTGAACTTGCCGAGAAGTGGAGCGGAGGACAGGTCTGCAGATTCCCCGGGCAGCTCACCGGCCAGCACCGAGAAGGTGGGTGGCGTCGACCTCTCCCTGGCAGCCCGCGGTCACTGCGGCACCAGCGTGGGACTGGCGAGGGGCTGTTCCCGTTCCTGATCCACCGCCAGGCGATAGGCGCTGATGAAGTGGTTCGGACCGATGTCTCCGGAAGCGCTCGTGAAGCCCCAGGGCTCACCAAGGTGGACGTAGATGATGTCCCTCGTTCTGGTCGGTGGCAGGGTGGGCACCAGGTCGGCCTGGTTCACAATGCGGTAGCTGTTGGGCACGAGCCGGCTGAAGGCTTCAGCGAAGGCAGGGTTGCCCAGCCGCGGTCCGGCATAGGTGTAGAGCCTCAGATTGTCGCGGAAGCTGGGGATTTTCTGGGCGATGTCGAGGGCGGCCAGGCTGGCCAGGGGTGAACCAAGACTGTGGCCGGAAACGAACAACGGCTTGGTCGGATCGAGGTGTCGCGCGGCGTCGATCACGGGCCGGGACAGACGGGCATAGATGCTGGCGAATCCGTCGTGGATGGAGCCGGCAAACTCAAGCTCCGGCACCTCCCGGGCGACCACCTGATTGGCGCGGAGGGTCTGGAACCATTCATATCCCCGCTGCGTTCCCCGCAGAACCAGCAGGTGATGGCTGGGGCCGCTCAGCACGAAGCCCCAGTACACAGGAAAGCTCCAACGGATGACCATGGCCGGGCCGGTCCGGCCGGCAAAGCCGGTGATCAACCTGCTGAGGCGATGGCTCCCTGCCAGAAGCGGATCGCGCCCACTCCTTTGATCGAGATCGATGCGCTGCTCGGCATTCACCGTTTCTGGCCCCTTGATGGAGGCAACCTGCGTGTAGCCAGAAAACCGGTCGCTATAGGTGGGCAGTCCCCGGATGGAGCCATCAAACGAAAGATTGAACTTCCCCGTGAGGTACTGTTCGGTCGCCAGCCGGCTGGCCTGGATCAACGTCTTCGAGATGGATCGATCGTAGGGGAGGTTGGGGGCTTGAAGATTCAGCCCCGCAAGGATCCGTTCCACTTCGGCCGTGGCTTCCTTGTCACCTTCGATCGCATTCGTCACGGCACGGTTCACCACATCCGGACTGTTGAGGAGCTGATCGGTGAGATCTGCCTGCTCGTCATGGAAGGACCGGCGGCGCAGGAATTCGCTCACGCCGGAGGCTGCTCCGGTGATGGCTAGCCCAGCCAGGAGCACTCGCCGTCGGCTCCACTCAGCCATGGTTCAGACCGGCGTCCTGCCGGCGAAAACGACGCAGAAATCCGTTCATGAAGAACTGGTTGGCCCCGGCCCCCAGAGTCCAGCCACCGCTCATCAGGGCGGCGGAAAGGGCGTAGTGATCAATCATCGGAAGCCAGGCACCCAGGAAAACAAGCGTCGTCCAGGCGAGAATCGCAACCGCACAGGCACCCAGACCATTCATGACCCACCCCCCGATCGCGATGGGATTGGCGGTGAGGCTGAATTGCCAGTTTCGGGCGATGTCCCACAGCAGCTTCATCAACAGAACCACCGCGATCACCAGGACCGGCGTGAGGAAGGCAGGAAACATCCCCACAATCGCCAGACCGATCGCGTAATCCACCACCATTCCCTGAGCACAGTGATAGCGGCGCGCCAGGCCTGCGGCGTCGGGAGTCCAGGAACTGGACTCTGGAGTGGCGGGGGGCATCGACGGGATCGGGGGCATGGATGGCATGGTGTGGGGGGATCAGGCCCAGGAGATCCAGGCGACTGCGCAAAATGCTGGCGGTGGAGGGATTACGCAAGCCCGAATACCACAACTACGACGCCCTTGTTGCGCTCTGATCCACCACCTCCAGGACTCCACGCACCATGTTCATGCCGCAGTGGAAGGGATAGACGCCAGCCTCCGTGGGCGGCAACTCCAGGCTGGTGGTGGCATCAAGGGGCAGATCAAGGGTTTTGTGGAATTCGGGGAAGATCACCTGGGCCACACAGCCGCTCGGATCGATCCGGTGAAACGCCAGCCGCAGCGGCTGGCCGGCCTTCACTTTGATTCTTGAGGGCGCATAGCCGCCATCCACGGTGATGGTGATTTCCTGCACGCCAGCCTCGCCATCGCGGGCCGCCACACCACCGCCATGGCGGCCCAGGAACCACCACAGTTCCCAGGCGATCAGCACCACACCAACGCCGGCGACCAGGGCCTTCAGCACCACGGGCTGGTCGATGGTGCGCCAGAGCGGTTCGGCATTGATCAGCTCGGCAGCAAAGAGATTGGTCATCAGCTGGCGGCAACGGGAAGGGGCGTAGGCCGAAAGTTCCGCAACCGCAGAGCATTGCTCACCACCGACACGGAGCTGAAGGCCATGGCGCCGCCGGCGATCATCGGGCTCAGCAGCCAGCCGGTGAGGGGAAACAGCAGGCCGGCGGCGATCGGGATGCCGGCCACGTTGTAGGCGAAGGCGAAGAACAGGTTCTGGCGGACGTTGGCCATGGCGGCACGGCTGAGCTCGATCGCCGCCGGCACCCCGGCCAGGTTGCCGGAGATCAGGGTGATGTCGCTGGCGGCGATCGCCACATCGGTGCCGGTGCCCATGGCGATGCCCACATCCGCCTGGGCCAGGGCGGGGGCGTCGTTGATGCCGTCGCCCACCATCGCCACCAGGCCCTCCATTTTCTGCTGCAGCTCCTGCACCACCGAGGCCTTGTCAGCGGGGCGCACCTCGGCGATCACCCGCTCGATCCCCACCTGGGCGGCCACCACCTCGGCGGTGCGGCGGGCATCGCCGCTGAGCATCACCACCTGCAGACCCAGGCGCCGCAGGGCGGCCACGGCGGCTTCCGAACTGGTTTTGAGGGGATCGGCCACCCCGAAGCAGGCCTCGATCCGCCCGTCCACCACCACGGCCGCCACGCTGCAGGCGGCGGCCTCGAGACGCTCCACCAGGGGCTTGAGGGCGGCGGTGTCGATGCCGAGCTCCGCGAACCAGCGGGGAGTGCCGACCCGCACCTGCTGGCCGGCGACCACCCCCTGCACGCCGCGGCCGGCCACGGCCTCGAAGCCCTCCACCGCAGGCATTGAGCCGTCCTTCAACTGGCTGCGGGCATAGGTCACGATCGCTTCGGCCAGGGGATGCTCCGAGCGGGATTCCAGCGATGCCGTGAGCGCCAGCAGGGTGCTGGCCGGAAGTCCACCACCGTTCAGCCGCTCGAAATCGGTCACCTCCGGCTGGCCGCGGGTGAGGGTGCCGGTCTTGTCGAGCACGATGGTGCGCAGCTTGCCGGCCGTCTCCAGGGCCTCGGCGCTGCGAAAGATCAGGCCGTTCTCGGCCCCCTTGCCGGAGGCCACCATGATCGAGGTGGGGGTGGCCAGGCCCAGGGCACAGGGACAGGCGATCACCAGCACGCTCACCAGAAACAGCATCGCCAGCACCGGGTTGCCGCTGATCAGGAACCAGATCACGAACGCGGCGATCGCCAGGGCAATCACCACCGGCACGAACCAGCCCACCACCTGATCGGCCAGGCGCTGCACCTGGGTGCGGGAGCTCTGGGCCTGGCGCACCAGCTCAACGATCTGGGCCAGCACCGTGCCTGAGCCCACCCGGCTGACGCGGAAGGTGAAACTGCCGCTGCGGTTCATCGAGGCGCCGATCACGGCATCGCCGGCAGCTTTGGCGACAGGAGTGGGTTCACCGGTGAGCATCGATTCCTCCACCCAGGAACTGCCCTCTTCGACCACCCCATCCACGGGCAGCTTCTCGCCCGGACGCACCTGCACCAGGTCCCCGACCACCACCATCGACACAGGAACTTCAACCGGTTGTCCCTCCCGCAGCACCCGGGCGGTGGGGGGCTGGAGCTGCAGCAGCCGCCGGATCGCTTCGGAGGTCTGCCCACGGGCCCGGGCCTCCAGCAGCCGACCCAGCAGCACCAGGGTCAGGATCACCGCCACGGTTTCGTAGTAGACGTCAGCCGGCAGGCCTTCAGCGATCAGCACCTGCGGGAACAGGGTGGTGAACAGCGAGGTGAGGTAAGCGATGCCGGTGCCGGCCGCCACCAGGGTGTTCATGTCGGCGGAGTGCTGCCGGAAAGCCGAGACGGCGCCGGTGAAGAAGTCACGCCCGCACCAGAACAACACCGGTGTGGTGAGGATCAGCTGGGTCCAGGGGCTGGTGAACCAGAGCGGCAGGAACGGAAGGCTGTGAAGCCCCAGCATGTGGGGCAGGCTGGAGAGCATCACCAGGACGGTGAGCACGGCAGCCACGCTGACCTTGCGGCGCAGCAGGGTGCGCTCCCGGGCCAGCTCCCGCTCCATGCCGTCCGCCGATACGGCTGGGCCCTCGGCATGGCAGCAAGACGAGCTCGGGGAAGGGGTCATTCCTTCAAGCTAGGGGTGTCCAGTTAGCTGGAGAGTCATGTCCCGTCATTTTCGTATCCTGGTTCCTGATTGTTCGCCTTTGAGCTCAGTGATGTTGGTCGCTTGCGGCGGCCGCCGAGCATCAGGCCGACGCCGGAGTGGGCAATCATCAACGTGAGAATTCCGGCAGAAGGCATCGATGTTGTTGGCCAGCAGCAGGCCGTAGATCGAGCCCGACAGCGCGGTGATGATCAGGGAGATCCCCGGCGCGTGGAGTCAGTTGTTCCGCAGGGCCTTGTGGAGCGCCTGCTCATTCGCACAGGGCATCCACAGCGAGCCCATTGAAAAAGTGCCCTTGCACTTGAGCTCGGCGGCACGTTGTTCAGCTTCCTGCTTGGTCTTGAACATGCCCTTCACATGGGCCTCGGCGGCTGAGCTGGTGAGCAACGGGGCGAAGGCCGCCGCTGCCAGGGCCGCCAGAAGAGCCCAACGGCTGGGCTGCGGGAAGGGGCTGCTGGAGTGCGTGGTCATCGAGTTTGCGCGGGAATGGTCAGAGACAGGAACCGCTGGTGTCACTTCTCCCGGGAGACGGCCTTCTCGTACAGATCGAAGTTCTGGCAGGGCATCCATTCCTTCCCCATCGCGAAGGCACCGCTGCACTTGAGTTCCTTGGCTCGCTGTTCCGCAGCGGCCTGGCTCGGGAACATGTCGTTGGCCTGGGCACGGGCTGCGCTGGTACCCAGGCAGACGCCAGCCGACAGGAGGAGAGCCAGAGCGCTGCGGTTCACGGAGTGATGGTGTAGCAAGCCTGAGTCATCTTAGACTCTCCTCAAGGGAGGAGAGTTAAGCCCATGACAGCCGTTGGCATGAAGATCGGGGCCCTCGCCGGCCGCAGTGGCCTGCCGATCAAGACCCTCCGCTACTACGAAGATCTCGGCCTCCTGCCGGCGGTGGGCCGCAGCGCAGGCGGTTACCGCCTGTTCGCTGAGGAGAGCCTGCGGCGCCTGGACTTCATCCGGCGGCTCAAGAGCCTCGGTCTGACTCTTGATGAAATTCAGGAGTGTCTGGCGGTCCACGATGCCGGTGAGCTCCCCTGCGGCGACATCCAGCGGCAGCTGCAACGGCAGATCGATCTGGTGGACGAAAGGCTGCGGGAACTGCGTCTGTTCAGAAGGGAACTGCAAAGCCTGCTGAAGAACTGGCAAAGCGATCCAGCGCCGAACACGGCCGTGATCTGCCCGAATCTCAACGTCTGAGCAGCCCCCGGCTGACGGAGGTCGCGTGAACATTCGGCTGAATTGTCAAGCCACTGGCTAGCCCATGGCCACGTTGGTGATGGACGGTAAGCGAGCGGTCTCGAAACGATGACCAACAACGATCCACGCCGAAGACTCTTCGGGCGGCCAGCCCTGCTGCTGCTGGCCACAGGAGGCATCATCACGGTCTCCCTTTGGGCTGGTACCCAGTGCCTGTCCCAGGGTTGGGGCGGTGCAGGCATGCATGGAACTGGAGGAGGACCAGGCATGCCCGGGTATGGAGGAGGAGTGGGTGGCCCGGGCCAGATGGGGATGGGCCATTCGGATCAGCAGTTCATCGTGATGATGATCCCCCACCACGACGGGGCGATCGCCATGGCCGATCTCGCCCTCACCCGCGCGCAGCGGCCCGAGATCAAGGCCCTGGCCAAGAGCATCAAGGCCAGTCAGACCCGCGAGAACGCCCAGATGCGTGCCTGGTACAAGCAGTGGTACGGCAAAGATGTGCCCAGTTGGGGACCGGGCACAGGCTGGGGCTGGCAGAACGGCATGGGAATGGGCATGGGTGGAGGTATGGGTGGGGGCGCCATGGGCGGGTGGACGAACCTCTCTGCCCTGAGCGCAGCCCCGGACTTCGACCGTGCCTTCATCGAGCAGATGATTCCCCACCACCAGATGGGCGTGATGATGGCCTCGATGGCCCAGACCAATTCCCAGCACCCGGAGCTTCGTCAGTTGCAGCAGGCCATGGTGCGGGTGCAGAGCGATGAAATCCAGCAGATGGCCCAGTGGTACCGCAGCTGGTACTGAGCCGCCATGACAGCCGACGAGGAAGTCCTGCTCGCCGTTCACACCACGGTGGCGAGCCAAGACGACGCCAGACGGCTGGCACGGGAGGTGATCAGGGCCGGGCTGGCGGCCTGTGCGCAACTGGAGCCGATCGAGAGCCTCTACATCTGGAAGGGCGAGCTGGTGGAGGAGCCGGAAATCCGGATCACCTTCAAGACCACCCGGCAGCGCCTGCAGTCGCTGATGAAGGTGATTCGTGAGGCTCACCCTTACGAGATCCCGGCGATCACGGCCACGCCCCTGCAGGATCCGGATCCCGCCTATCTGAGCTGGGTGGTCGGGCAAACGCACCCCAAAGCCTGAACTGGGGGCGTCAGGATGGCAGCCTCGCCGCCCATCCCAGCGCCCCGATGAACATCAGCGCCATCAGCTCCGGCCCGGTGATCAGCTCGCCGCCGCCACCTCCCTGGGTGGATGCGCGCACGCCGCTGGGCCGACTGATCGCTGCGGTTCTGGCGGTGGAGCCCATGCGGCAGCTGCTGTTCCTGCAGGCCCGGCGGATGATGATCCGCACGGCCGAAACCCGGGGCATCCCCTGGCGCCATCGCCGCGAGCAGTTGCGCCAGCAGGCGGAGCCGCTGCTGGCCAGCAGCACCGAGGCGGCCGTTGTGACCCCGCCCTACTACCGGGCCCGCTTCCACGCCTATGCCCAGGGCAACCTCTGCTGGGATGCCGCCTGTGAGGCGGAGCAGGCCACCGATTCGGTGGCGCTGCGGGTATGGAAAGAGGAGAAGCAACTCAGCCCGGAAGCTGCCCAGCAGCGCATGCGCAACGGCATCTATGCCGCGATCGAACCCAGCCTCAGCGGCCCGGTGCGCAACGTCCTCGACATCGGCTGCTCGGTGGGGGTGGGCACCCTGGCGCTGACCGACTGGCTGGAGCAGCACGGCCACAGCGGCGTGCACGTGAGCGGCCTCGACCTCTCCCCCCAGATGCTCGCGGTGGCGAAGGTGCGCGATGCCGGCGGCCGCATCAAGGCCTGGCACCACCGCGCCGCCGAGGCCAGCGGCCTGCCGGCGGCGAGCTTCGATCTGATCACCGCCCAGTTCCTCTGCCATGAACTGCCGGGTGACGCCAGCCGCGCGGTGCTCAGGGAAGCGAAGCGGCTGCTGCGGCCCCAAGGCGTGCTGGCCCTGGTGGACCAGGACCCGGAAGCGGAGGTGATCCGCGCCATGCCGCCGGCCCTGGCCACCCTGCTCAAGGCCACAGAGCCCTACCTCGAGGACTACTTCCGTCTGGATCTGCCTGCCGCCCTGGCCGAGGCAGGCTTCGCTGCCATCCGCCGGGTGGCCTCCGACCACCGCCACCGGGTGCTGGTGGCCACCTGTCCGTGATCCGCGTGCGCCTGTTCGCCTCCCTGCGGGAGCAGGCGGGCTGGGGGGAGCGAAGCCTCGCCATCTCGACGGAATCCCCGGCCCCCACACCGGCCAGCCTCTGGCAGCAGCTGGGTCTGGGTGAGGCCGTCCCGCCGCAGGTGCGGGTGGCGGTGAACCAGGCCTTCGCTGCACTCGATCAGCCGCTCCAGCCCGGCGATGTGGTGGCCTTCCTGCCCCCCATCAGTGGTGGCTGAAC
>NZ_JAGQBY010000023.1:0-25849 GCF_024345875.1 Synechococcus sp. EJ6-Ellesmere | reverse complement strand
ACGGAGCGGGAGCGGATCGTGCTCGCCCATGGGCTGCCGGTGTACCGGGTGCTCTACCGCCGCAGGGCCGAGGCCGCCCATAATCCGTCGGCCAGCCCCGCCGGCAACTGATGTCCACCCCCACCATCCACGCCGCCGCCTCACCGGAGCACGAGCGGCGGGTGCCCTGGCTGCTGCGCTGGCAGGGCCTGTTCGCAGCGTCGTCGGCCGGCCCCCTGGCCAGGAATCTGTCCCTGCTGGCCGGGCTGGTGCTCTGCGCTCTGATGGCGGGTCTGCCGCTGGTCACCCGGGCCGGGCTGAGCCTGCTGATCCTCTCCAGTGGACTGCTCTGGTTGATCTGGGCCCTGTGCACCCCCGCCGGCCGCATCGGCCCGATCAACGGCTGGCTGCTGGTGATGCTGGCCGTGGCGGTGCTGTCCACCGGCTTCTCGCCCGTACCCACCGCGGCGGCCAAGGGCCTGCTCAAGCTGCTCAGCTACCTGGGCGTCTATGCCCTGATGCGCCAGCTGCTCGCCACAGCTCCACCCTGGTGGGACCGGATCGTGGCGGCCCTGCTGGGCGGGGAACTGATCACCGCGGTGATCGGCATCCGCCAGCTCTACGTCGACAGCTCCGCCCTGGCCCGCTGGTCGGATCCGAACTCGGTGGCGGAAGGCACGGTGCGCATCTACAGCACGCTCGACAACCCCAATCTGCTGGCGGGCTACCTGCTGCCGATCCTGCCCCTGGCGGCAGTGGCCCTGCTGCGCTGGCGGCGCCCCATGGCTCGCCTCTATGCCCTTTCAGCGCTGCTGATCGGTGCGGTGGCCCTGCTGCTCACCTACAGCCGTGGCGGCTGGCTGGGGATGGTGGCGGCCCTGGGCAGCCTGGCCCTGCTGCTAGCTCTGCGGGCCGGCCGCCACTGGTCGCCGCTGCTGCGCCGGTTGTTTCCCCTGTTGCTGCTGCTGGGGGGTGGCCTGGTGCTGGTGCTGGCCGTGAGTCAGATCGAGCCCCTGCGGGTGAGGGTGCTGAGCCTGGTGGCGGGCCGCGAGGACAGCTCCAACAACTTCCGCATCAACGTCTGGATGGCAGCGCTGCAGATGGTCCAGGACAGGCCCTGGCTGGGCATCGGCCCCGGCAACACGATCTTCAACCTGATCTATCCGCTTTACCAGCAACCGAAGTTCAACGCCCTCAGCGCCTACTCGATCCCCCTGGAGCTGGCCGTGGAGGGGGGCATCCCCGGCCTGCTGGCGGGCCTGGGCCTTTTGCAGTGCAGCCTGCGCCAGGGCCTGGCCCAGCTGCGGCGTGAGCACCCCCAGGTCCTGCCGGCGCTGGGGGCCGTTGCGGCAATCCTGGGCCTCTGCGTCCAGGGCCTCACCGACACGATCTTCTTCCGCCCTGAGGTGCAGCTCACGGGCTGGTTCTGCCTTGCCACCCTGGCCAGCCTGCCGACTGCGGCCTCCGATGGCTGAGCCAGTCTTGCTGGCGGGCTTCGATGCCGGCCAGACGCACACCACCTGCCGGCTGGCCCTGCGCCGCAGCGACGGCAGGCTGCGAGTGCTGGCCGAAGGGGACGGGCCCGGCGTCAGCCATCTGGCGGCCGCCGCTGGAGAGGAGCGCTTCGGCCCCGCCCTTTGCATCAGCCTGGAGCGTGCCCGCGCCGCCGCGGCCAGCAGCGGGGAGGCCCATGCCCTGTCCACAGCTCTGCAGGCGGCCGCCGTTGGCGCCAGCGGCATCGAACTGGGCAGCGCGGTGCAGCAGCTCGGCACTGGTCTGGCCGCCGCCGCCCTCGGCCTGCCGCTGCAGCGGGTGCTGGTGAGCGGTGATGAGCGCACCGCCCTGCACGGAGCCTTCGGAGGGGGCCCGGGCATCGTGGTGATCAGCGGCACCGGCTGCATCGCCCTGGGGCGCAACGGCCAGGGGGAGGAGCACCGCTGCGGCGGCTGGGGCTGGCTGCTGGATCGCGGCGGCTCCGCCTGCGACATCGGCCGCGACGCCCTGGCTCTCTCGCTGGAGATGGCCGACGGCCGACGACCCGACAGCGGCTTTCGCGGCCGCCTCTGGGCGGCCCTGGGCGGCGACCCCATCACCCCCCAGCGGATCAAGGCGCTGGTGGTGGAGCCAGGCTTCGGCGCCGCCGGCTTCGCTCGCCTGGCCCCGGAGGTCAATGCCCTGGCGGAAGCGGAGGATCCCCACGCCAACGCGGTGCTCGAGCACTCGGCCAAGGGCCTGGTCGAGCTGGTGGCGGGCGTGGCCCGGACCCTGGGCCTCGAAGACGGCGAGGTCTGCGGCCTGGGCGGGGCCTTGGGCCACCTCGACCGCTTCAGCACGGCGTATCAGCGCAGGCTGAAGCTGGTCTTACCGAAGGCACGGCTGGTCCCCCCCCGCGGAGATGCCTGCCAGGGAGCTCTGCAGCTGGCCGAACAGCTTCTGAACGTGGAGCCGGAGGCGGCGCTCAGCTCCGGTTCGCTCAGGCCCGGTTGAGGTGAGTCGAGGCCAGGGCCGCCAGGTGCGACGACCAATGATCAACCGCCTCCTGCTCGGCCGCCTCCACCATCACCCGCAGCAACGGTTCGGTGCCGCTGGCGCGCACCAGCACCCGCCCGTTGCCGGCCATGGCCGTCTCGGCCTGCTCGACGGCCTGGCGCAGGGGGTCGCAGCGCTGCCACTGCTGGCGGCTGCTCCGGTCGGGAACAATGACGTTGACCAGGGCCTGGGGGTAGGGCTCGAAACTGGCCTCCATCCAGTCGGCCAGCGACCCCGCGCCGTTGTGGATCAGCGTGGCCACCTGCAGGGCGGTGAGCAGCCCATCGCCGCTCATGCCGTGCTGGGCCGAGAGGATGTGGCCCGACTGCTCCCCACCCAGGCCGGCCCCACTCGCTTCCATGGCGGCGTGCACGTGCTGATCGCCCACATCGGTGCGCTGCAGCAAACCGCCCCTGGCCTGCCAGGCCCGCTCGAAGCCCAGGTTCGACATGACGGTGGCCACCAGCAGCCTGCCGGGAAGGGCGTCGGTCTCCAGCAGGGCGCCACCCCAGAGATAGAGCACCTGGTCGCCATCAACCACCCGGCCCTTGCCGTCCACCGCCATCATCCGATCGGCATCGCCATCGAAGGCAAAGCCCATGTGGGCGCCCGATTGCAGCACCGCCTGGCGCAGGGCCTCCAGGTGGGTGCTCCCGCACGACACATTGATCCGCTGTCCGTCGGGTTCCCCATGCAGCACGGTCAGATCCGCCCCCAGGGACCTGAACACCGCGGCCCCGCAGGCGGTGGCTGAGCCCCAGCACAGATCCAGCACGATGCGGCAACCGTCAAGGCGCCGCCCAGCAACGCTGGCGATCAACGCCTCGCGGTAACCCTCGAGCAGATCCTCCCGCTGATGGGCCGGCCCACAGCCGCGGGGCCCGCTCAGACCCGTGGCCTGGATCGTCACGGCCTCCTCCCCACGCAACCCCGCTTCGATCGCCGACTGCAGGGTTCGATCGATCTTGTCGCCGGCCGGCCCGAACACCTTGATGCCGTTGTCGCCGGGGGGGTTGTGGCTGGCGGAGACCATCAGGCCACCGGCAGCACCGACCCGGCGGATCGTGCCGGGCACGGCGGGAGTGGGGCAAAGCCCCAGGTTCCACACCTCCCGCCCGGCGGCGGTCAGCCCGGCGGTGAGAGCGGCGGCCAGCATCGGGCCGCTGTTGCGGGAGTCCATGCCGATCAGCACGGGGCGCTCCGGCGGCAGCACCCGACCGCACCAATAGCCCATCTGCAGGGCCAGCAGCGGTGTGATCAGGCTGCCCACCTGCCCCCGGATGCCATCGGTGCCGAAACCGGTGCAACCCTCCCCGAGGGGGGCACCGATGGGGGAAGAAGCCAGCTCCAGCATCAGGGGGAAAAGGAAGGGAATCAGGCTAAGCCGATCGGCAGCCAAGACCAAGGCTCCCCTCGCCAAAGCTCCCTTGCTTCAGCCGCTGCGCCAACTTCAGCGCCAGCGTCTCGGCCACCAGGCCCAGCGCAGCAGCTCGACAACCGCCCACAGCAGCAGGCAGCCCACCACCCATCCCGGCAACCAGAGCAGGGGCACCAGCGGCCGGAGAAGATAGATCGCCATCGCCACCCCGAGCACCAGCAGAGCCCGACGGCGCCCTGCCGCGCCGGGGAGGGTGGTCGACCAGCGAGGCCAGGGGATGGGCACAGGCCTGAGCGGGAGAGGCGAACCCCAGAATGCCAAAGCCCCAGCGGCTTGCCCCGCCCTGTCCGTGCCGAACCCGTCCCCTGCGAGCCGCCGCGGGCCGCTGACCCTGGCCCTCACCGTGGCGGGCAGCGCCGCACTCCTGCTGCTGGGGCGCCTGCTGCTGCTGCAACGGCCCCTGCCCACCCCCGACAGCTCAGCCCTCAGCCTGGAGCGAATCCGCCGCTGGGATCCCGATCCAGAGCGGCGCCGCGAGGCCAGCCTGCTGCTGCTGCCCGCCGCCAGTACCGACGACCCCTCCCGCCAGAGCCAGCTGCTGCAGGGTCAGGGCTGGGGACCAGGCCCGCTGGCCCCTGTGGCGCTGAAGCGCGCGGCCCTGGCCCGTGAAGCCCAGGGCCTCTCGGCCACATCCGAGTGGAAGGAGCTGCTGCAACGCTTCCCGCAGGCGCCCCCCAGCGCCGATGCGCTGTATTCCCTCGGCCGTGAGAACCTCTCCCAGCGCATGGAGCTTCTGCGCCGGTTCCCGGCCCACCCCGCCGCCCTGGCCGCCGCCCTGGAGCTGGGGCCCCAGCCCGTCCAGCGCCAGCAGGGGGCCCTGCATCTCGCCCGCTGGGGTCCGCGCTGGCCTGGCGCGGGCGTGCGCCTGCGCCAGATCTGTGCCCGGCCGGCCGTGCCACTGAGCACTGCCCAGCGAGGCACGCTGGCGGTGGGGCTGGCCAGGCTCGGGGATGGCAGCAGGGCCCTGAGCTGCCTGGGATCTGGGCGGGCCGAGCCCAGCCAGGAGCTGGAGATCGGCCGCGCTCTGCTGCGGGGAGGCCCCGCCGAGACCAAAGCCGGAGTGGCGCGCCTGCTGGCCCTGAGCCAGGGCGACAGCCAACGGCCCGAGGCCCTCGAGGCCGTGCGTGTGCTGGCCCAGACCCCCGCCCCCACAGTCACCCCAGCCCAGTTGCGCCAGCTGCCGGAGCCCCTGCGCCTGAGCGCGCCGGTGCAGGCACGCCTGGTGCGGGATGGCGGTGGCGACTGGCAGCCGCTGCTGCAGCGCTGGCCCGGGGATCCCGCCAGCTGGGACCTGCAGTGGGACCTGGCCCGCTCCGCGCTGCTCAAGGGAAAGGCGGGTGAGGCTCTGGCGCTGGTGCAGGCCCTGGCGCCCGACAGCCTGCCTCCGGTCCGGGCGGTACGCCAACTGTTCGGGCTGGGCATGGCCCAGCAGCAGCTGGGGCAGCAGCCTGCCGCCCGCCGCAGCTGGCAGGCGGTGCTCCAGCGCTGGCCCTGGAGCTACTACGCCTGGCGCAGCCGGGTCCAGCTGGGCGAACGGCCCGAGCTGCGGCTGACCGCCAGCGGCCCCATTGCTCTGCCGGCCGAGCCCTGGCGCCCCCTGGAGAGCGGTCAGCCTCCCCTCGACCAGCTCTGGCGACTGGGACTCAACCTGGAGGCCTGGGAGCACTGGCGGCAGGAGCGCCCGTCGGCCACCCCCAGCTCCCCCCAGGAGCTGACCCTGGAGGGGCGGCTGCGGCAGGGGGTCGGCGACGACTGGACCGGCCTCGGCCAGCTTGATGAGGCGAGCCTGCGCTGGGCCGGAGGCAACTGCCCAACCACCCTGCCCCTGCAGCGGGCCTTGCTGCCGGTGCGCCAAAGTGAGGCCTTCAGTGTCGCCGCGGCCCGCCATGGGCTGGATCCCACCCTGCTGCTGGCTGTGGCCAGGCAGGAATCACGCTTCACCCCCGGAGTGGGATCGGTGGCGGGGGCCATCGGCCTCCTGCAACTGATGCCAGAGACGGCGGCGGAGCTGGCGGGGGGAACAGTCAGCGGCGATCAGCTGCGTGAGCCCGCCTTCAATGCCGAGCTGGGGGCGAGGTACCTCAGCCAGCTGCTCAGCCTCTGGAAGGGCGATCCCTTCCTGGCGATCGCCAGCTACAACGCTGGTCCGGGCGCGGTGGCCGGCTGGCGCGACGCCAGGCTTGAGAGCGACCCCGAGCTCTGGGTTGAGGCGATTCCCTATCCGGAAACCCGGCTCTACGTGAAGAAGGTGCTCGGTAATCTCTGGGGATACCAGGACAAGCCCAGGCAAGCCTGCTGAAGGGATTTCAGGTCCCTGTCGCGGCTCCCATCAGCCCCCCCAGCTGCAACTCCCGGCCGATCCAGACGCCGAGCATCACATAGCCCGAGAGCGAGAAGGCCGTGAACAGGGGTGACGGCACCACCCGGATCCGGGTGAGATCGAGACGGGCGAGCAACACAGCTGTGGCCAGAATCACCACATCGGCGAGGGCACTGAGGTGCAGCAGGTAGAGGCCACCGACAGTGACCAGCAGCAGGCTGACGATCAGGGTGATCACCCGGCTGGCGGCCATCAGCACCGAGAGCTGACGCAGGAGCAGATCGGGGACCGAGGCCACCACCACCACCAACATCGCCTGCAGACATTCCACCGTCCAGTACAGACCGTGGACCGGATCCTGTTCGGTATTCACCAGGCCCTGGGCTGGAGCGTTCACGACCCAGTGGACACCCAGATAGATGCTCACCAGCAGGAGCAGCAGCAGGAACGGCGCCCGCAGGGGCAGCAGGGCCAGGCGCAGGATGCCGCCGATCACGCTGCTCATCGGGCCTCCAGCACCAGATCGATGGCGTCCACGGGACAGCTGGGGATGCACTGCTCACAGACCAGGCAGTGCTGGGCCCTGAACTCCAGCCGCCAGGCCGGCGGGCGGCTGCGGAGGGCACCACTGGGGCAGACGCTGGCGCAGATACCGCAATCGACGCAGCGGCTGCGGTCGATGCGGATCTCACCGGGAGCGCGATCGAGACCCAGGCCCAGATCCTCCAGCCACTGCTCGGCGGCATCGAGCTCGTCGATGTCGCCCGAGAGCTCCACCACCATGGTGCCGCTCTGGTTGGGCGCGATCTGAGCCCGCAGGATCTTGGCGGCGATGTCGAAATCCACGGCGAGCCGGTAGGTGATCGGGTGATGCACCGTTTCGCGCGGGAAGTGAATGGTGAGGCGACGCTTCACCGCAGCCAGGAGAGGAAGCCAATGCTATCGAGCCTTTTCAAACTGGCGTCCTGGCCCCGGATCCCGGCAGTCCCGCCAGAACTGCCAGAGTGCCTCGGTTCAGGCTCCCTGCGCGCCACGATGATCCTGCCCGACCCCGCAGCTGAAGCCAGCCCCCCCCTGGGGCGGCGCGAGCGGATGGTGCTGGCCGCCATCGCCGCCGCCCTGGCGCTGCTGCTCTTCGGGTTGCGCGGGGGCCTGCAGCCCCAGGCGCCGCTGGAGCAGCTGGCCCGGCGTTCGCCGGAGTTGCCGCTGGCCCTCGCCAGCGGTCGGCCCACGATCGTGGAGTTCTATGCCGACTGGTGTGAAGCCTGCCGCTCGATGGCCCCGGCGATGGCGGCCCTCGAAAGCGAGCACCGCGGCGAGCTCAACGTGGTTCTGCTGAATGTGGACAATCCGCGTTGGAGCCCGGAAATCGATCGCTACGCAGTGAACGGCATCCCCCAGCTGGAGCTCTTCGACCGCGGCGGCCACGCGATCGGGCGCTCCCTTGGGGCCCGCAGCCGCCCCGAACTGGCCTCGATCATGACCGCTCTGATCGAGGAGACCCCCCTGCCCCTGCTGGCTGGCGTCGGCAGCCTCTCCCCCCTGACCGGCGGCGAGGCGCAGGGCACGGGCCAGACCACACCAGCCCAGGCCGGCCCCCGCAGCCACAGCTGATCCACCGCCACCTTTCACCTGCCCTGCTGCCCCATGGACCGTTTCCGGGTCGAGCTGATCGCCGCCACCCCCAACCCCCAGCAGTGCGTCTATGCAGCGATGCATCAGGACTACAGCGAGGGGTTCGTCGCAGCTGACCGCGCCGAATGGCCCGATGAACGCACGGCGGGTGAAATCTGCGTGAAGCGCCTGCTCTCCGGTGAGCGCGGTCACTACGGCCCTCTGGAGCATGCCCAGATCGTGCTCAACGTGGGCTGGTTTCCCCACTCCGTGATGCAGCAGGCCCGCACCCACCGGGTGGGCGTGAGTTTCGATGTGCAATCCATGCGCTACACCGGCGATCGCATCTGCAAGGCCGCCGATCGGAGCCTTGATCTCGAGGAGGTGTTCTATCTGCGCCCGATCGGCGATTACAGCGACCGCCAGGGCAAGAAGTACCGCTACGACGGGGTCCAGCGCGCTCTGGATCTGGAGCTTTGCCGCAAGGCTGCCGAGCGCTATCGCGATCTGCTGGCCGCCGGCTTCGCCGAGGAACATGCTCGCGGCATCCTCCCCTTCGATTACCGCCAGCACTTCGTGGTGAGCTTCAGTCTGCGGGCTTTCCTGCATTTTCTCGACTTGCGCGCCAAGCTGGATGCGCAGCTGGAGATCCGCCAGCTCTGTGATCTGATGTGGCCCCATCTGGAGTCGTGGGCTCCAGAGATCGCCGCCTGGTACAGCCGCGCCCGCCTGCACAAAGCGCGCCTGGCCCCCTGACCCAACCTGTGCCTGGAAGCCCCTCAGCAAGCCATGCCATGCCGCCGCTTCACCTGCTGCTGCTTCTGTGGCTAATCGCACCTGCGGCCCGCGGCCAGACGCTGATCGACGCGGCGGGGGCGGCGGCGATCCAGGGAACCCTGCAGGGCGCCTCCGCTCCGGGCTACACCAACCTGCTGCGATCGGTTGAGGGAAGAATCCAGGGCCTTGGCGCCGGCAGCAGCGGCGATTCCTTCGCAGGCCCGTCGACTGACGGGACCTCCTCAGCGGAGGCTCCGGGTTCAGTGGTGAGAAGCGGCCCAGGCGAACCGGGCGCCGAAACCCTCTTCGTGGTGAATGGCCGGGTGATTCGCCTCTGCCCGAGCGGGCTGCCCTGCATCGGCCAGGTGCGCCGGGCGATGGGGCTGCCCTGAGTCAGACCTTGGCCAGGGTCACGCGCTCCGGCTGATGCTGATACTTGCCAGCACGATCCTGGTAGGTGGTGTCGCAGGGATCCCCTTCGAAGAACAGCAACTGGGTGATGCCCTCATTGGCGTAGATCCGGCAGTCGGCACCGGAAGAATTGCTGAATTCGAGGGTGAGATGACCCTCCCAGCCGGCCTCCGCCGGGGTGGTGTTCACAATGATGCCCAGCCGGGCATAGGTGCTCTTGCCCAGGCAGATCACGGTGATCGTGGGGGGTACCTTCAGTTTCTCCAGGGCCACGCCGAGACCATAGGAATGGGCCGGCAGGATGAAGAACTCACCATCGTCGTCGTGATGGAGAGGGGCAGGCTCCAGGTTGTCGGGATTGAACCGCTTCGGGTTCATCACCGTGCCAGGCACGTGGCGGAAGATCAGGAATTCCCGCGGCGAGAGGCGCAGGTCGTAGCCGTAGGAGGAGCAGCCGAAGCTCAGCACCGGCCGGGAGGCGGTCTGAGGCTCCAGATGCCGCACCAGGGTGGGCTGAAAGGGCTGAATCATCCCTTCCGCTGCCAGAGCGTTGATCCAGCGGTCGTTCTTCAGCATGGGGCACCTCCCCGCCGCAGCTGGGTGACCTGATCGGCCATGGCCAGCAGCTCCAGGGGGATGGACGGACCCGTGAGGATCACATCCAGGTGGGCCGGCCGTTGCTCCAGGGTGCTGATCACCTCCTCAGCGGCGAGAAAACCCAGCTCGATCGCCAGCCCCAGTTCGTCGAGCACCATCAGCTCCACGGCGGCCCCCAGCAACTGGTCGCGACTGAAGGCCCACACCTCCTGCACAGCGGCATGCACGGGTTCGGTCTCCAGGGCGGCAGGCTGGGTGAGACAGGAGGGCACGGCGGGGCGCAACCACTGCAACCGGCCACAGAGCCTGAGGCTGTGCTCGGGCCCCTGGTCGACCCCACCCTTGAGAAACTGGCTGATCAGCACCCGGCTGCCCAGCCCCGCGCTGCGCAGGGCCTGGCTGAACACCCCGCCGAAACTGCCGCGGAACGAGGCGGTGTGGACCTGCAGCAGACCTTCAGGCCTAGCGAGCACCGGCCGGGCGCGGGGCGGCACCGGCCGGGAAGACCCAACGGCGCGAACGGGATGACGCGACTCGGCGGAGGCGTTGCGCAGGCTGGCCGTCATCAACACCCCATGGGAAGCGCGAACCCGAATGTAGCGGGGTCCGGGCCGCCAGCAAGGCTCAGCCACCATCCCTAGCGCGAACATCCGTACTGCACCTGTGGGCGAGGTCCAGCCGGGCCTGTGTGGATGCAATTCATTAGTGTCGGTGACTACAGGGCTCGCCATGGGCGATCCTTAGCGTCAATCTCACACCTGCTCCGCCGAAACATGGTTGGCGCGATGCGCGGATTCAGTCGCACCGGCGGCCCATCGACACCGGCTCCCATTGGCCTGGCCGCTGCCGCCAACGGAGCGAGCACGCTCCTTGATGTGATGCGCGGCCTGAGTGGCTGCGTGATCGAAACCGTCGAGCGGGGTAAGACAATATTTTTCCCCGGTGATCCGGCTGAGCGGGTCTATCTGCTCCGCCGTGGAGCCGTGCGGCTCTCGCGGGTGTACGAATCGGGTGAGGAGATCACCGTGGCCCTGCTGCGGGAGAACAGCCTGTTCGGGGTGCTCTCGTTGCTCACAGGTCAGCGATCCGACCGCTTCTATCACGCGGTGGCCTTCACCCGGGTCGAGCTGGTGGCGGCCCCAGCGGGCTCGGTGCGGCGAGCCATCGAGCAGGACTCCAGCGTGGGGCTGCTGCTCCTTCAGGGCCTCTCCTCGCGGATCCTGCAGACCGAAACGATGATCGAAACACTCACCCACCGGGACATGTCGTCAAGGTTGGTGAGTTTTCTGCTGGTGCTCTGCCGTGATTTCGGCGTTCCCGGCAGCGAAGGCATCACGATCGACCTGCGGCTCTCCCACCAGGCGATCGCCGAGGCAATCGGCTCCACCCGGGTGACGATCACTCGCCTGCTGGGCGATCTGCGCCAGGCAGGACTGGTGCAGATCGATCGCAAGAAGATCACGGTCTTCGATCCGGTCGCTCTGGCCAAGCGCTTCAGCTGAATCCGGTTGCGGCCGCGGCTGATACTGGACCTTCACGCACGGCGCTGTGTCCGGCTGGCTGCTGATTCTGGCCCTCCTGGCCCTCGGGGGGGTGTTGGCCACCCTGGGGGATCGGCTGGGCAGCCGGGTGGGCAAGGCCAGGCTCAGTCTGTTCAACCTGCGGCCGCGCAAGACGGCCGTGCTGATCACGGTGCTCACGGGCAGCCTGATCAGCGCCGTCTCCCTTGGGCTGATGCTGGCAGTGAGCGAACGCTTGCGCGTTGGACTGTTCGAACTCGACGCCCTTCAGGCAAGGCTGCTCGAGAGCCGCACCACCTTGCGCCGCAGTGAGCAGAACCTGCGCCTCAGCCGCCAGGAGCAGGCCCGGGTGGAAGCAGCCCTGCAGCGGGCACGCCGCGACCGGGAGCAGACCCGGCGGCAGCTCACCGCCGCCGAGATCCAGGCGCGTCAGTTACGCGGCGAACTCAAGCCCCTGCAGGCTCAGCGAATGCAACTGCTGGCCCAGCGAGACCGCCTCAACAGGGACATCCGCGCCAGGGACCAGGAGATCAGCAAAACCGAAACGGAACTGGCCCTGGTGCGAGGACTGATCACGGCCGGCGAAACCGAACTCAAGGGACTGGAGGAGAAACTGATCGCTCTGCGCCGCGGCGATGTGGTGATCAGCAGCGGACAACCCCTCGCCAGCGCCAAGGTGAGCCCCCGCAACGCAACCGAAGCCAACGCAGCGGTCGTGGCGCTGCTGCGTCAGGCCAATCTCAATGCCTTCCAGCGGGTGCTGCCCGCAGAAACCCCCAACCGCCAGATCCTGCTGGTGCCCCGCCAGGACATCGCCACCCTTGAATCCCGCATCTCCCGGGGTGGGCCCTGGGTGGTGAGCATCCGCTCGGCCGCCAACGTGCTCCGCGGCGAGGACCAGGTGTTGGGCTTCCCCGACCTCAGACCTAACCGCCAGGTGCTGCGGCGGGGTGATCTGATGGCCTCCACGGTGCTGGAGGGCAATGAACGCTCCAGCGAGCAGGTGGGCAACCCCCTCAACCTGCTGCTGGCGGCCTCCTTTACCAAGGCCCACCGGCAGGGCTCAATCGCCGACGGTGTTCAATTCGATGATGCCACCTTCAACAGGCTGGGGCGGGAACTGAGCGAGCGCCCCCCTGGGCAGACCGTGGCCCTCGAGGCCGTGGCGGTCCGCGACGCCGAAACCCCTGACCCGCTGGTGATCGATCTGCGCCTGAGCGAGGCCCCAAGCGAGACACGGCTGGAGCGGCAGGGTCCTGGACGGGGGCAGCCATGACGCGCCCAGCCACACCGGATCTGCCGAGCCAGGGTGCCCTGGCCGGGCTCGACCCGGGGCGCAGCAAATGCGGCCTGGTGCGCACCGACCGAGGCCGGCAGCAGCTGCTCGAAGCCCTGGTGATCCCTCCTGAGCAGGCCTGGGGCCGCCTGGAAGGCTGGCTGCTGCAAGGGGAGGTGCAGGCGGTGATCCTCGGCAATGGCACTGGCAGCGCCAGCTGGCTGCGACGGTTGGAGCCACTGGCCCCCGTGCTGCTGGTGGAGGAGCACGGGTCAACCCTGGCCGCGAGGGCGCGCTTCTTTGAGCTCAACCCCACCCGCGGCTGGCGCCGGCTGTTGCCCCAGGGCCTGCGACAGCCACCCCGCGACTGGGATGACGTGGTGGCCCAGCTGCTGCTGGAGCGGCTGCTGGGTCATCCCCTGGCAGCGGCGCCGCCGGGGGGCACGCTGAAACGGCCCTAGAACTTGGCCCGCACAGTGAAAGCATAGTCGCCGCCGGGCTCGAGCTGATAATCAACCTGGAGCAGAAAGCGCAGCAGGGCATCCTGGATCAGAGCGCGACCCAGGGAGGGCTCCACCGTCAGCTCGCCCCGGCCGAACGCCCAGCGGAAGGTCCAGTGGAAGCCGCCGGCGGCCACCTCGCCCTCCAGCAGCTGATGACTGAAGCTCTGATGCAGCACCCGCAACTGGGCGGTGGTGGCGGGCAGGCGGCTCAAGGGATCAGGGCACGGGGCGTCGGGGCGAATCCAGCGTCAGACAGGGGAGGGCTGAAAGCTGTTCAGGCGGGGACCGGCCCGCTCATACCCCCAGCGTCGGATGAAGCTGACACCTTCAGGCACTTCGGTCAGCACCTGCTGCAGCAATGGCAGCTCGTCAGCCTCGAAGCGGCCCAGCACATGGGAAATCGTACGGGCTTTGCGCAGAGCAGGGTCCAGCGTCGGCGCGCCGATGCCGATGCGCAAGCGGGCGAAATCCTGGCTGCCCAGATGGCTGATCGTGCTGCGCAAGCCGTTATGGCCCCCGGCGCTGCCGGAGCGGCGCAGCCGCAGGCGCCCCAGGGGCAGGTCCATGTCGTCCACCAGCACCAGCATCTGATCGGGACGGAGCCCGAACCAGTCGAGCGTGGCCCTGATCGAGCGGCCACTCTCGTTCATGTAGGTGCTGGGCTTGAGCAGCCGCAAGCGATCGGAGCCTTGGCCGAGATCAGCGATGACTCCCTGCAGCTTGCCGTTAGCCCGGAAGGAGGCACCGTCCCGCTGGGCGAGCTGATCAAGGGCCATGAAGCCCACGTTGTGGCGGGTCTGGGCGTACTTCTCGCCGGGATTGCCGAGACCGACCAGCAACTGCAGGTCGGCAGAGGGTGCAGCGGTGGAGCTCATCGCGGGTGCCCGCCGAGGGACAGGCAGGCAACGGAATGGGCCAACAACGCTCAGCTGGACGGGGAGGCGTTGGGCGTGGGGGTGGCCTGCGACTCAGTGGAAGGAGCCACGGACTCAACCCCGGGTTGGACTTCAGCAGCACTGGGGTCAGTGCTGCCGGCTTCAGTGCCGCTTGCCTGAGCCGGCGGAGAAGCCGCGGCCAGGGGCTCAGCGGCCATGGCTTCCGAACCCAGGCTGGTGGCGGACACGGTTTCGGTGTCGACAGCCTTGCGGAACTCCTGCTCAAACTCTCTGGAGGCCGATTGAAAGCCCTTGAGGGTGCGGCCAAGGGTACGGCCCAGCTCAGGCAAGCGCTTGGGCCCGAAGACCAACAGGCCAATGGCGGCGATCACCGCCATCTCCGGAAGACCGATCCCGAAGAAGTTCATGAAGGAGGGGTCTCAGTTGAAGGGAAGCGGCGAGGGGGAGATCCCGACGATCAGCCCATGCCGTTCCAGTTGACGGTGATGCCGTCAAGAAGCAAGGAACGGTTGTACAGCTGGAGGATCACCAGCAGGAAAACCAGGAACAACGCCATGAAGACGCCCATGACCGGGGTCGTTCCCCAGCCGGGCACGACCTTGCCGTACTCGGAGTTGAGGGGGCGCAGCAGGTTTCCCAGGCGGGTGCGTTGGGCCATGGCTGTGGTGTCCTCTCTGGCACATGGGATGGGGCCGTTACTGTAAGGGCCAGGCGGCAGCAGGCGCAGCCCTCGTCGAGAGTTGTGACGGACCGGTGGCCCTTCGGGACTCAGCCGCCCCCGCCGCTGCCACGCCGCCGCACGCCGGGAAGAGCCCGGCCTGTCCTCCACCAGAACCACCCTTGAGCGAAACCTCTCCAGCCATCTCCGTGGCGATCACCGTTCTGGTGGCGCTCCTCGCCCTCACCGGTTTCGGCGTCTACACCGCCTTCGGGCCACCCTCCAAACAGCTCACGGATCCCTTCGACGACCACGACGACTGATCCGCCAGCTGGCCAGCTGCCAGGGTCCAACGCGCGTGCGGTCTACGGCGTGGGTCCCGGCACTCGCCACTCCGGCAGCCGCAGCAAGCGGACCCCCCAGACCATCGATCCGCTCCAGCACCTCCCACTCGCCTCCAAGCTCCAGCCGCTGACGGCAGGGGGAGAGGTTCTGCACCGTCAGCCGGGCCGGGCTGCCTCTGCCGTTGCATTCGCCCTGGCCTTCGCCGACGAGGCTGATCAGGCGCAGGTCGGGATGACCCAGCTGCAGTACCGATCCCGGCACCGAGGCCGACGAACCCTTGGCCGGCCGCAGCCAGCACGGCTCGCGGAAGCGCACAGCCGCTGGGGCCACTCCGGCCTGGCGCCAGCCCTGGGCGCAGGGCATCAGGGCCAGGCGCAGGCGCTGGGCTCCGTTGTCGGCTCCGGGATCGGGCCAGGTGGGCCCGCGCAGCAGCGAGACCCCGAGAGCTGCAGTGCTGCCTGAAACCCCTTGGGGCCCATCGAGCAGCACCGCCAGGCCTCCGGTTGAGGACTGGCTCGCCAGCCAGCTGATCGCAGGCACCTCCCAACGGCTGGCTTCCCGCGGATTGGCGGCCGCCGCGATCCGCTCAATCACTCCCGCACTGGTGTCGGCAGCCCAGCGCACGGCCGGATGCTGCAGCGGCAGCTCCAGCCGCAGCAGTTCATGGCGCTGGCGCCAGTCGACCCGCAGGTTGAGCTCCAGCCAGGGGCAGCCGGCCCGCAGCTGCAGATCGAGGCGCAGGGCACTGGCGCCGCAGCGGCCACGCCAGACCAGACGGGTGCAGAGCGGACCGACCTCTGCCAGCACCGGGCCCGGCTGCCAGTGGAGGGGCAGGGGGTGCTGGCGGTAATCAGCGGCCAGATCCCAGGCATCCCAGAACTCACCGCGATCGATCCAGCGCCGCCACTGCAGTGGCTCGGCCAGCTGCGGGCTGTGGTCGCCCCCCCAGAGCTGCTCGAGCCCGAGGGGGCCGAGCTGGGCCCAGAGCAGGCCATTGCCCAGCCGCCAGCGCTCGCCGGCGGCGAGGGTCTCCAGCCGCACGGGATTCACGATCGAGGAGTCGTGGCTGGCCAACGGCGGCACAGCACCAGGACGCTGGCGCTGACGCCACAGCTGCAGGGCCGCCACGCCGCCCGGGGAGGGCAGCTGCACCCAGTGGCCGCCGGATGGAGCTGGCTGCGACGGCAAGGGCTCCTCCCCCAGGCTCCAGTGGCCGGCCGGCAGGCGCAGGGTGAGGGGGGCCGCCGGCAGGGGCTGCAGCTGGGCCCACCACCACGGTTCCACCTCGGCGCCCGTCCCCTGGGCAGGGGGGCCACCGGGCTCCAGCCAGGCCCGCAGCGCCCGATCACGGCGGCGGGACGCCCGGCGGCGCGCCGCCCGCCACTGGGGTTCGGCCTGCTCGAACACCTCCGGGATGGAGGTGCCCGGCAGGATGTCGTGGAATTGCTGAAACAGCAGATCCCGCCAGCCCGAAGGCTCCAGGCAATGGCCCGGATCCCCGAGCAGAACGCTGGCGAGATCGGCCTCGCGCAGCAGCCGCTCCAGGGTGCGGTTGTGGCACTTCTGGTCGGGACGGCTCGTGGCACAGCCCCGGTGCAGCTCCAGGTAGAGCTCATCGCGCCAGACGGGCAGCTGAGCGCTCAGGGGCTCCAGCCGCCGCAGATAGTCGCGCAGGCTGCCATGCCGCTGGGGAGCCGTGGCATCGTTGACACGCCAGAGATCCAGCTGCTCCAGCATTTCGCGGGTGGGGCCACCGCCGTGGTCCCCCACCCCCGGCAACCAGAGGGCCTCAGCATCACCCGTGGCCGCCAGCCACTCCAACCGGTAGCGCTCCATCGCCAGCGGGTCGCCATCGGTGCCGATCGGGGCGCTCATCAGGGCCAGCACCTCGGCACCACAGCGGCTGCGCCAGCGAAACAGCCGGTGGGGGAAGGGTGTGGTGGCGTTCCAGGCCAGCTTGTGGGTGCAGAACCAGCGCACCCCGGTGGCCGCGGCCACCGCCGGCAGGCCTGCGGCAAAGCCGAAGCTGTCGGGTAGCCAGGCCAGTTGATGCTCCCACTCGGGGAAGGTCCGGCGGCTGTAGGTCTGCCCCTCCTGAAATTGCCTCAGGAGTGAGGCTGTATCAAGCAGCACGCAGTCGGTCTCCACCCAGGGGCCATTGATCGGCTCCCAACGGCCAGCCCGCATGGCGGCGCGGATTCGCCCGAACAACTCGGGCCGGTGACGCTCCAGCCAGGCGTAAAGCGCCGGTGTCGAATGGCCGAAGTGGAGCTCGCTGTGATGCTCGATCAGATCGAGGGCCGAGCGGAAGGTGCGCTCAGCGGCCTGCCAGGTGTCGGCCACGGGCCATAGCCAGGCCAGGTCGAGGTGGGCGTGGCCGAGCAGATGGAAACCGCCGGGCTCCCCCGGCGGGCTCTGCCGCAACTGCCCCAGCTCCAGCCGTGTGGCAGCCAGCAGACCATCCGGGTCAGCGGGATCCAGGGGTTCCGCCTCGATCCGGCTGAGCATCAGGGCGCCGTCGTCGTGGAGTGGGCTGCGCAGCTCCAGCTCCAGGCGCAAAGGCTTCCCCTCCCACCAGCGCTGCGGCAGGGCCCAGCGGCAGGAGCTGTCGAACAGGTCGCCGCGGTGAACCGTGCGGCCGTCGACCCTGAGTTCGGCGGCGTCGGCCCACCAGCGCAACACCAAGCGGGCCAGGGCCGGAGCCCGGCCGCGCCAGCTGGGGGGACAACTCAGCTCCAGCACCAGACGCCGGGTCTGCCCGCCCCGCGGCCAGGCCATCAGACCACGGGCGTGCCAGTCGGGGCGATGGAGCCTGGCCCAGGGGTCGGCCAGGGCTCCCTGCCAGGAGCCATCAGTGCCACGCCGCTGCCAGGCGGAGAGCAAGTCCAGTCTCGAACGTGATCGAAACGTTTCAATCTCAGGGGGAAGCTGGGGATCCAGGCCCTGCGTCATCGATCCCGGCCATCAGTGACCCATAGGATGATGCCGCTGCCGCAGGGTCGTTCAGGCCCCACCTGGCGCCTGTCACTCCCTGTCACCCGCCGGACGGAACCATGCTCGCCCTCAAGATCTCCGTTTATTCGGTCGTTTTCTTCTTCATCGGCATCTTCGTCTTCGGCTTCCTGGCCAGCGATCCCAGCCGCACACCCAGCCGCAAGGACCTCGAAGACTGAAAGCCATTCGCTGAGGGTGGGGTCACTGCATCAACCCACCTGAGCCGCACACCCGCGCCAACCTGGGCATGGCAGGATCGGCCGCGGTCCTGGAGATGTGGTGCCCTCAGCAACGCTTATCCGGTGGACCATCGGACTTGTGGGCGCGGCAACCCTGGCAACACCGGCGGTGAGCCGGGCCCAGAGCCTGAGCTCAGATTCCCCACCAGCACTCCTGAGCGGAGCTGAGGTCAGCGGCGCCGACCCGCTCCTCCCTGAAGCCCAGCCAAGCCATCCCGCCGTGGGATCCGGCCCGGCCAGCGCCGAAGCCCCTGTCAGCGACCCCAGCGCCGCCGAGCCCCAGCCCGCGCCGATCGCGATTCCGGCTGAACCGACAGGTGCTGAGCCGCCTGTGCCCGCAGAAGCCAGCGGCACGGCCGCCTCAGAACCTCCGGTCAAGACCCCTCCCAAGGAACTGGAGATCAGCGCTGATCAACAGGGATTTGATCTGGTGATCAACCGCTACGTGGCCAGCGGCAATGCCAAGGCCGTGCTGGCCGGCGGCCGACTGATGGCGGACCGCCTCGAGTACGACACCACCACCCGAACCCTTTACGCCACGGGCAGCGTGCGCTTCTGGCGTGGCCAGCAGTACCTGCAGGGCAGCATGCTCCGCTACGGCCTGATCGAAGGCGAAGGGGAGATGGAGGACGTCTACGGCGTTCTCGACCTGAAGACCAGCCTGGAGGATCTCGACGTCGAGCAGACCCCCTCCGTACCGCTCCCCGAGCCCCAGCCGATCGCCTGCCCGACGGTGCTGCCCGAGATTCCCGACTGGCACCCCCACCCCTGGAGCGCCACCCTCTGGGGCGGGCAGATGTTCCACTCCGATTTCGGCCAGACCTTCTTCGGCCAGGGTGTTTTCCGGCCGGAGCGGGTGCTGGGTGCTGGCCTGCAGAAGCGACTGATCAAGGCCGGCCCCTTCGCTCTTGAGCTCGATTTCAATGCTCTCGGGCACTGGGCATCAGCCCAGAGGGGCGGGCGCTACCTCGGACCCTTCACGTCCGCCGAGGTGGCCAACCTCTCCACCTCTGCCCAGACCTTCGGCGAGTTCACCGGCGGAATCGGGCTGCGGGCCTGGCTGCAACCGTGGCTGAGTCTGGGGTTCGTGCAAGGCGTGAGCCTCAACACCAACCTCAGCAACTACGAGAGCACCTACCGGGAGAAGTCGGCCCGTTTCCTCAACTATCTGGGCTTTGAAATCGAGGGATCCTTCTCGCCCCAGTGGTCGATGGTGGGGAGGATTCACCACCGCTCCGGCGCTTTCGGCACCTACAACGGCGTCAGGGAGGGCAGCAACGCTTACCTGCTGGGCCTGCGCTACCGCTTCGGCGGAGATCCGCCGCCCACGGACGATCCTCAGTCCGTCCTGCGCCCGGCCAAGGGCTGCCCCAACCGAGGCGCCGAGCCGCCGGATCGCCCCCGCTCCCTGCCCGAGGCCCTCGAGCAGGTGGCCATGGGCGGTGAGGGACCGGTGCCGGCCCAAGACCCGTCGACCCCGGACAGCGGCGCTGCTGTTGCGTCGAGCACCCCCGCCGGGCGACCAGCGTCGTTCCGGGCCATGCGCGAACAGGAGCGCAAACGCGCCGCCGCCGCTGCCGCCATCGAGCAGCGCATCTCCGGGGTGCAGAAACGGGAAGGTCTGGTGATCGAGCGCCGTCGTCAGACCGGTGGTAACGATGAAGTGGCCGCCGATCAGGACAGCGACTTCGGACCGTCCCGGCCACCCCAGGTGCGGCGGCTGCGCTCGGAGAAGAACCGCCAGGCGGTGCAGGGCACCCTCACCCATCTGCGCTATCAGGCCGCAAGAATCGTGCTCACCCCCAACGGCTGGCGCAGCGACCGCGCCAGTTTCAGCAACGACCCCTTCACCCCGTCCCAGTCGTGGATGGATGCGGATCAGGTGGTGGTCAACCAGGACGCCAACGGCGATCTGCTGATCACCTCCAAGCGCAACCGGCTGATCCTGGAAGACCGTCTCGCGATTCCGGTGACCTCACGCACGCGCATCCGCAAGCAGCAGGAGGTGGAGAACCGCTGGGTGCTGGGGGTGGATCGGGAGGACCGCGACGGCTTCTACGTGGGCCGGCGCCTGCGGCCAATCCGGATTGGCGAGAAGGGAACCCTGGAACTGGAGCCCCAGTTCATGCTCGAGCGCGCCTACCAGGGCACCACCGACAGCTATCCGATCCCGGGAGGCGAAGCCACCGGCCCCTCGGTCAGCCAGGACAACACCCTGGGCGATCTGTTCGGCCTCGAAGCCCGGCTGAAGACACCGCTGCTGGGATTCGACACCAGCTTGAACCTCGACATCTCCACCTTCAATCCCGAGAACATCGCCAACGGCACCCGCAGCTGGGGCCAGATGGATCGCAACATCAACCTCCCCCTGGTGGGCTCCACCACGGCCCGTCTCTTCGGGGCCTACCGCTACCGGATCTGGAATGGATCCCTCGGCGAGCAGGACATCTATTCGGCCTACGGCGCCTCCCTGGAGAAGGAAGCGACCCTGCCCAACTGGGGCAAGCTCAGCAACCGCTACTTCTGGCGGGTGGGCCTGGGCAACTACCAGAGCAACGAATTCCTGAGCAGCGGCGAGGAATCGAGGAATCTTGCCCAGCTCTGGCGAGCCAATGCGGTGGGATCACTCAACAGCTCCCTGGAGCTGTGGCGGGGCCGTGCCCTCCCCTCCACCCCGGATGGGGCTCTGCGCTACTCCCCTGAGCCGATCGTGCCCGGGCTGACCCTGAACACGAATCTTTCGGGGAACGTGGCCTATTTCGGCGACGGGACGTACCAGAACACCCTCTCGATCTCCGGTGGTCCCACCCTCACCCTCGGGCACTTCAACAAGCGCTTCTTCGATTTCACTCAGCTCACCGTCACAGGCGGCATCACCCTGCGCAACGGCCTCAGCCCCTTCGGTTTTGACGCGGCGGTGGACCTGGGCACGGTGGGCATCGGTCTCACCCAGCAGATCGCCGGTCCGCTGCTGTTCAACGGTGGGATTGGCCTCAACGTAGATCCCTCCTCGACGAACTACGGCGAGGTCACCGGCTCCTACGTGGAGTTGCGCTGGCAGCGCCGTGCCTACGCCTTCAGCGTCTTCTACAGCCCCTATGAGGGTATCGGCGGGGGACGGGTCCGCCTCAACGACTTCGGCTTCAAGGGGACGGGGGTGCCGTTCGTTCCCTACCGGCCTGAGCTCAATGGTGCCGGAGAAGCACGCCGGAACCCGTTCTGAGCCTCAGGCCAGGGCGAAGCTGTCCAGATAGGGCAAGCGTGCCGCCGTCCGGCGCAGCTCCTCGTCGTGGGAAAGCAACTGGCCCGTGGCATTCCATTGGCCGCTGAGCAACATCTGCCGGGGGCCGGCCGCCAGCTCCAGGCTCCAGCGCTGCGCCGACTCGGGTGCGCCGGCAGGGGCATGGCCGCGGATCTCTGCTGTGACCAGATCCAGCTGGAAGCCGGCGGCGGGCTCAGCAAGGGCCTGCTGCTGCAGCGCCAGAATCGTGGTGTGATCGCCGCTGAGGCAGGGGATTCCCAGAGCCAGGCAGTTGCCGAAGAAAATCTCGGCAAAACTCTCGCCCACCACCGCGCGGATGCCCCAGCGCATCAGGGCCTGGGGGGCATGCTCCCTGCTGGAGCCGCAGCCGAAGTTGCGGTTCACCACCAGGATCGTGGCCCCCTGATGCTCGGGGCGATCGAAGGGGTGGGAGCCCTCCAGCTCGAGGCGGTCATCAGCGAAGGCCCCCTCGGCAAGCCCCTCGAAGGTGACGCACTTGAGGAATCGGGCCGGGGTGATCCGGTCGGTGTCGATGTCGTCGCCGCTGACGACAACGATGCGGCCTTCAAGACCGGGGATCGGGCCGGAGAGGAAGGGGGAGGTTCTCACGACAGCACTGCAGGGGACACGGCCACGGGCCTGGGATCGGCCGGAGCGGAGGCGAGCGCGGAGGGGCTCTGCAGCAGCTCGCGTACATCGCTCACCTGGCCGGTCACGGCCGCCGCGGCCACCATCGCCGGGCTCATCAGCAGGGTGCGGCCGGAAGCTGAACCCTGCCGGCCCTTGAAATTGCGGTTGCTGGAGCTGGCACTGATCTGGCGGCCCTCAAGCCGATCCGGGTTCATCGCCAGGCACATCGAGCAGCCGGGTTCACGCCATTCGAAGCCCGCCTCCTGGAACAGCCGGTCGAGGCCCTCCGCCCTGGCCAATGCAGCCACCTGCTCAGAGCCGGGCACCACGAAGGCCTTGATCCCTGGAGCCACCTGGCGGCCCCGGGCCACCGCCGCCGCCGAGCGCAGGTCACTGAGGCGGCCATTGGTGCAGCTGCCGATGAAACAGACATCCACCGGCAGCCCCCGAATCGCTGCGCCCGGAGCCAGATCCATGTAGCGGTAGGCCTCTTCGGCGATCGGGCGCTCCTCTGCGGGCATCTGCTCGGGGGTGGGCACCGTTTCATCCACCCCGATCCCCTGACCCGGCGTGATCCCCCAGGTGACCGTGGGGGCGATCGTGGCGGCATCGAAGCGCACTTCGTCGTCGAACACCGCGTCAGGCCCGCTGGCGAGGGTGCTCCACCAGGTCACCGCCCGCTCCCAGGCCGCCCCCTCGGGCGCGAAGGGCCGACCTTTGATGTAGGCGAAGGTGGTGGCATCGGGGTTGACGTAGCCGCAGCGGGCGCCCCCCTCGATCGCCATGTTGCACAGGGTCATGCGCTCCTCCATCGAGAGGGCCTCGATACAGGATCCCGCGAATTCATAGGCATAACCCACACCGCCCTTCACACCCAGACTGCGGATCACGTGGAGAATCAGGTCCTTGGCGAACACGCCCGGCTGCAGACTGCCCTCCACCAGGATCCGCCGCACCTTGAGCTTGTTCATCGCCAGGCTCTGGCTGGCGAGCACATCGCGCACCTGGCTGGTGCCGATGCCGAAGGCGATCGCCCCGAAGGCACCGTGGGTGGAGGTGTGCGAATCACCGCAGGCGACCGTCATGCCCGGCTGGCTGAGGCCCAGCTCCGGTGCGATCACATGGACGATGCCCTGGCGGCCGCTGCCAAGGCCATGCAGAGTGATGCCGTGCTGGGCGCAGTTGCGCTCCAGGGTGGAGAGCATCTCCTCAGCGAGAGAATCAGCGAAGGGACGAGCCTGCGAGGTGGTGGGCACGATGTGATCCACTGTGGCCACGGTGCGCTCGGGATGGCGCACACCCAGACCCAGCTCCTTCAAGGCAGCAAAGGCCTGGGGGCTGGTCACCTCATGGATCAGGTGCAGACCGATGAACAGCTGGGTGGACCCTCCAGGCAGTTCCGCCACGCGATGCCTGTCCCAGACCTTGTCGTACAGCGTGCCGGCGCTCACCGTTCCCTCCAAGCCCAAGACAGGCCAGCCTAAGGCGGAGTGGCCTGGCCTTCGGTCTGCGTCTCGGCCAGCAGAAGCAGGCGCAGGCGGTTGAGGGCCTCGCCGGCGCTCACCGTCTGGATCCAGTCGCGGCTGCGGCCACCGCCGAAACGAACCCCCTCACTGGTGCTGCCGCTGGGCCCTGCCAGGGCGATGTGCACCAGCCCCACCGGCTTCCCTGGGCTGCCCCCACCAGGGCCAGCGACGCCAGTGAGCGCCAGGGCCCAGGTGCTGCCGGTGAGCCGACGAGCCCCTTCGGCCATGGCGATCGCCACCGGATCGCTCACGGCCCCGTGGGCCTCGAGCATGGCGGCGGGCACCCCCAGCAGCCCTTGCTTGACGGCGTTGGCATAGGCGATCACACCGCCGAGGAACACATCGGAAGCCCCGGGCACAGCCGTCAGGGCTGCCCCCAGCCCACCGCCGGTGCACGATTCCGCAACCGCCAGCGTCTCCCCCCGTCGCCGCAACAGCTCCAGGCAAAGGGAGGCCTGGCTGTCGTTCTCGATCCCGTAGAACCAGGTCCCCAACCGCTGGCGCAGCTCGGCCTCCACCGGGGCAAGGAGCTCCTCGGCCTGCGGGAGCGTGGGGGCCTGGGCCGTGATCCGCAACTTCACTTCGCCGGTGCCGGCATAGGGCGCCACGGTGGGATTGGACAGCTCCAGCAGGTCGGCCACCTGCTCCGCCAGGCGCGATTCCCCAGCCCCCCAGAAGCGCAGGATCCGGCTGGCGAAAACCCCCTCGACCAGGCCCTGCCCCCGCAGCCAGGGCGCCGCGGTGGCGGCCCACATCGCCCGCAGTTCGGAAGGCACTCCGGGGAAGGTGAGCAGGGTGAAACCGGGCCTGGGAGTCCAGATCATGCCGGGGGCCGTGCCCAGCGGGTTGGGCAACACGCACGCTCCGGCCGGCAGCAGGGCCTGCTTGCGGTTGCTGGGCGAGGGGGCGCGGCCCAGGGCCGCGAACTTGGCCTGGATATCGCGCCACACCTCAGGCCGCTCCTCGAGCGGAGTGGCGAAGGCGTCGGCCAGGGCCTCGGTGGTGAGGTCATCGGGGGTGGGGCCGAGACCACCGGTGCAGATCAGCACCCGGCAGCGCCTGGAGGCCTCCCGCACCATGGCGATCAGACGCTCCCGGTTGTCCCCCACCACCGACTGGCGGTAATGGCGAAGGCCCAGACCCGCCAGCTGCTCCGCCAGCCAACGGGCATTGCCGTTGAGAATGTTGCCCAGCAGCAGCTCCGTGCCGATGCAGAGAATTTCGGTGCCGCCGCTTTCGCTGCCCATGAGTTCAGAGCCGCGGCTGGGCAAGCTCTCAGGGCTTCGGGTCACGGCCGGCATCACAGTGGACTGAGTTGGAGGAGGCCGCCGCTGCTGAAGCGGCGGCCGAAGGGCCTGCTGAAGCAGCTGTGGCGCTGGGGGAGGAATCGGCCGGCAACAGGCGCTGGCGACGGGAGCCCAGCACCGCCCCGATCAGTACGGCGGTGGCGAGCGCCAGCCAGAGGAAGCGCAGCTCCACATTGGCCGCCACCAGGGCCAGGGCAGCCAGCCACTGGGTGAAGGCGTAGATGATCAGCACCGTGCGGCGATGGCTGAAGCCGGCCCGCAGCAGCCGGTGGTGGAGATGGCGACGGTCGGGATAGAAAGGGGAGTGGCCCTCGCTGAGCCGGCCCATGATCACCGCCGACATGTCGGCCAGGGGCAGGGAGAGAATCAGCAGTGGGAAGAGCAGGCTGACGGTGGTAAGCCCCTTGGCCGGGCCGACGATGCTGATCGCCGCCAGGGCAAAACCCAGAAAATAGGAGCCGCCATCGCCCATGAAGATGCGGGCGGGGTTGAAGTTGTGGCGCAGGAAGCCGAGGCAGGCGCCGGCCAGGGCGGCTGCAAGCAGACCGGCTGCGCTCTGCTGCAGGCTGAAGCTCACCGAGAGCAGCCCCACCGCTGCGATGCCGCCAACGCCGGCGGCAAGGCCGTCGAGGCCATCGATCCAGTTGATGGCGTTGGTGATACCCACCAGCCAGATCACCGTGGCCAGCAGGCTGAGGCTTTCGGGCAGCGAGAAGGCCAGGGACGGCAGACCGAAGAAGCCGAGGGGCAGATCGATCGCTCCGATGCGCACCCCCTCGCTCCAGACCACCACCGCCACGGCGATCTGGCCGGCCAGGCGCGGAAGGGGCGGGAGGGCGAAGAGGTCATCGGCCAGACCGATCACGAAGTAACAGAGCGCTCCGGCCAGGGTGGTCCAGATCAACTGATCCCGGTCCGGGGCCAGGTTGCCGAAGCCACCCAGGGCCCAGGTGAAGGCCAGGGCCAGGGAAAAGCCCGCCACCATGCCGATCCGCTCCAGCCGCACCATCGGGATATCGTGCTGCTTG
>NZ_JAGQBY010000022.1:0-26033 GCF_024345875.1 Synechococcus sp. EJ6-Ellesmere | reverse complement strand
CCGCCGCTGGGGCTGCACCGAGGGACGGGGGCCGTTGCAGTGGCACCTCGAGAACGTGGAGGCCCCCATCACCGGCTGGAGCCGCCGCAACCTTCGCGTGTAGTGCTCAGCGGCGTTCCGCCTTCCAGTCGTCGACCTTGCAGTCCGTGCCGCCAACAGACTCATCAGCTGAGGCAAGAACCCGGCACCCCGCCCTTGCCTGAGGTTCAACCCCAAGGATCGATACTGCCTTTCAGCCCACTGCAGGCACCTGCCGCCGCCGATGGCCCAGCTCCTGCATCACCGCCTTCATCTGCAGACGGCCGGCTCCTTCTGCTGCCACGACATCACCCCAGAGCTTCAGGCCCTGATCGATCGCAGCGGGATCAGCGACGGCCTGCTGGTGGCCGTGGGCCAGCACACCACCACCGCTCTTGCCCTCAACGAGAACGAGCAACGCCTGCTGGCCGACATCAAGCGCTTCTTCCTCGAGCTGGCACCGCCGGATCGCCCCTGGCTTCACAACGATCTGGATCTGCGAGCGGGCATCCCACCGGATGAACCACGCAATGCCCATGCCCACCTGATTGCCCTGATGCTGGGCAACCAGCTCAGTCTGCCGGTGGTGGATGGCCAGCTCGGCCTCGGCCGCTGGCAATCCGTGCTGCTGGTGGAGCTCGACGGCCCGCGCCGCCGCGAGGTGCTGCTCACCCTGCTGGCCGGCCAACGCAACGACCTCTGAATCCGTTTCGCTCCAGGAAGGGCCAACCGCCTCCATCCATTCAGCTCATCGCCGGCGTCATGGTGCAGACAAGAGTTGAGACCAGGGCCCATGCCTGAAGCGAGACGTCCCCAGGCTGAGCCGCCATCCTCCCTGGCGACTTATCCCAGCCTGAGAGATCGCCGGGTGGTGATCAGCGGTGGCGCCAATGGCATCGGCGCAGCGATGGTGGCCGCCTTCGCCGAGCAGGGCGCCCAGGTTGCTTTCCTGGATGTCGATACAGCGTCAGCCCTGGCCCTGATCCAGCAGCTCGACGGTTGCCGCCATCGTCCGCTGTTCCGATGCTGTGATCTGCAGGATCTGGAGGCTCTGCGCAGCACCCTCACTGAGCTGGCGACGGCCATCGGAGCACTGCAGGTGCTGATCAACAACGCGGCCCGGGATGATCGCCATCAGCTCGAAGACGTCACCCCGGAGCTGTGGGATGAGCTGATCGGCGTCAACTTGCGACACCAGTTCTTCGCCAGTCAGGCCGTGCTTCCGGCCATGCGGGATGCCGGCAGCGGTGTGATCATCAACCTTGGTTCGATCACCTTTCTGAAGGGATTCGCCGACCTGCCGGTGTATGTGACGGCCAAGGGCGGCGTGGTAGGGCTGACCCGGGCCCTGGCACGCGAGTGGGGAGCCCATGGCGTGCGGGTGAACTGCATCATCCCGGGGTGGGTGCTCACCGAGCGGCAACAGCGGCTCTGGCTGACACCGGAAGCCGATGCTGAACGCCGCAGAACCCAATCGCTCAAGGACTGGATCCTGCCGGAGGATGTCGCCCGCCTGGCACTGTTTCTGGCCAGCGACGATTCCCGCATGTGCACGGGCCAGAACTTCGTGATCGATGGAGGCCGCTAGCAGGCAGGACCGGACGCAGGAGTCTGAAGCTGGGTGGAAGCCATTGACCAGGCGGCGATCAGCAGCACCAGCCGATCCCGATCCTGCACTGCCTAGACCAGTCGCATTCAGGCGGTGCGGAGCGCGATCGTGTAGCGATCGATCGAGCCCCGCAAGGCCTCGGGGTGGAAGGCCAGCTCAGGGGGCAACCAGGCTCATCCACAACGGCTCAGGCTCATCACGTCGAGATGTGAATCAAGGGCACGGGCACTGATGGGCGGCTCCTTGGATGGAGGAGCGATTGACCGCAGGCACGTTCGATGGCGAAGGCAGCAGATCCAGCCCCATCCCTGACTGTGGGTGAGCTGGAAGCCAACTATGCACTCTATTGCAAAGCGATGCGGATCCTCGCTCGGGAGGGCAAAAGTGCAACCAAGGCCCGCCGCACCGTCTGCTGGCAGCGGCTGGAAATGCTGCACCACTGCCTACCTAACCAGTATCGCGATCCCGACTATCTCTATCTGCTCCTGTCTCGCGAGCGGGCGACATCCTGACGGTCCCTCGACGATCCTCACCAGGTGGCGGTGATTGCCCCCTTTTGGGGGCATCACCGCCAGGCCCAGGCGACCGACACTGGAACCATCAAAAGCAAGGACGTTCGCCATGGCGAACCCGACAATCACGATCAACGCCAGCAGCTGCCTGGGCCGCACCTGCATGAAATGGGGCATGGATGGCGAACTCTCGGCCCTGGACCTGGACCTGGTGATGGAGCGCCTGGCCCAGGTGGATCAAGATGTGGCCGCCCTGCGCCAGGACACCCTGAATCGCGAACCCTGTCCCTCGCTCAGCTGAACGTCCGTCTCGCCAGGATGCAGAACGACACCGTGCGGATCACAGCCTCGGGATCGTACCCATCCGGGGGGATCGCTCCGCACGGGGAAGCCTCCACACTGAAAGCTTCCGGCACGGCGTCAGCCATGGCCAACGGCTCAGGCTCTTCCCTCTCCCGCCCCATGGCAAGAAAGGATGACTCGCAAGGGGGGATGGATGTTCAGATGCTGATGATGATGACGCGTCAGTGGGAAGCCGATGGCGCCTGTCTGCTGAGGCCTGCCATCCATCCAGCCTGGCCGAGCGAAACAACTCCATGCGGGTAAGTCATATCGTTCAAATTCCCGCTGAGTAACTCCCGGGCCACGAAGCGATCTGACCCACTGCCGTCAGTCAATACAGGGCTTCTTCGGCATGGGTTTCGATGGTGCAATCCGATGTGGGGAAGGCCACGCAGGTGAGCACGAACCCGGCCGCGATCTGGTCCTCATCGAGGAAGGCCTGATCCTCCTGGTTCACGGTGCCACTGATCAACTTGCCGGCACAGGAGGAACAGGAGCCAGCGCGGCAAGACACGGGCAGATCAATGTCCTGATCCGCCGCCGCATCGTAGATCGACTGATTGTCACCGCAGTCGATGGTGCGGTTCAGTCCCTCGTTGGCGTTGACGAGCTTGACTTTGTAGGTGGCCATGGCAGCAGGGCGGGCAAGGGGGTCCAGCCTGGACCGGTTCGCTGCTCAGCCTGCTGCGGCACGGTGCCGGAGGCCCAGTCCCCATCCGGGGAGGATTTGCCCCCGCTTGGGGGGCGCCGCCGCCAGGGCTGTCGGCCGAGAGTGACGACCTGAGCAGGGATCTGGGCAGGCCGATGGAGACGATGCTGAGCGAGCTTGTGTTGGTGGCCTTGTTGCTGGCCGTGGTGGTCCTCTCGGGCAGGGTCTGAGCCCCAACGGCTGGAACAACCTGCTGGCCCGTTGAGCGGTAGCGAGATCGGGAGCACGCAGGGAACATGCCCCTTCAGGGAACGGATGGCGATCCCCCGGCTTTTCACCTGGTGGCCGGCATCCCGGTTGGTGGAGACACGGACGTTCGTCCCTCCAAGCCGTAGGAAAATGCTGAGGCCCCGCGGTTCTCCTGGGTCAGCCCCCGTCCGGGGGCACAACCTCGGCTGGCAGCAGCAAATCTTCCGCGTTGATCGAATCGAGTTGCTCCGCTCCAGTGAGGCCATGGGTCCAGATGTCGACTCGGCTGTGTGGGGGACAGCGAAACAGCCAATCCTCAAACGGAAAGACCACCTTCTCCTGGAAGAAAGTCTCCGGACCGATACAACGCAGGATCACCATCTGTCTGCTGGTGTTGCGATAGAGGCAGGTGCCCGTCGGCATGGTTGGCAGCAGTGGCCTTCACACTGCCGCTCAGGCTGCCCCACAACGGTGACGAATCGGACCGGTTCGCCCATTGTCCCCAGATGGGGGCAGGGCCAACCGGCGATCAGGGCCAGGCGATGAAGCTGACCGGCTCATATTTCGCGATCGTGATCCGCCAGGCCCTGATCGCCAGGCCCTCCAGGCTGCTAAGGAACGCCGCCGTCTCACCACCAGAGATCCAGTTCGCCTTGAGCAGGGGCAGCTGTTCGCTCATCAGCTCCAGCGGAAGTTCCACCAGCAGCAGGCTGGCCTCCCCAGCGGCCCGTTGCAGAGGGCCCTCCTCGCTGCGCTGCCAGAGTCGCAGCAGCAGTTCCAGCGCCAGGGTGCGACCGTCATCGCCGGGATCGCCGGGATCGACGGCATCGGCAGCTTGGGCTGACTGGGATTTACCGGTGAGCGGTAGCGCGCGCTTGCCCCCAAACTCCACCAGGGCCAGGGCAACGAGATAGGGAGCGTCGGCCATGGATTCGATCCTGCGAGGCCGCACCACCCTGCCGGATCAACGGACGCCGACACGATGCTGGCCCGCAGGATGAGCAGAAATACCTGAAAAAGGCAGACGTTGCCCAGCGATCGGCGGGTCGGGTATCCCGTCCAGGGATTCGGCAGGGTTACATTCACCAGGCCAATTCGGGCCCCCGCTGGGGCCGTGTGCTATGGCCACCATCGGAGACCAGCTCCAGACCTATCGCTCTGCCCTCACCGAGGCCCAGTCGAAAGGTGAGCAAGCGATCGCCCGCAAGATCCAGCAGCAGATCAGGGAACTGGAGGAGTTCCAGCAGCGCCACCCCGAGGAGGCCGAGGCGCCATCTCCCTTCGAGGTGTTCTGCGACCTCAACCCCTCCGACGTCAACTGCCGCGTCTACGACGACTGAACCGCGATCGGTTCGATGGCAGGCCTCTCAGCTCCTAGGGTTGCCCCTGGCTCACTTCGCTTCCCAGCCAGAGGCAACCGCTGGAGCATGGATCTCACGCCCTTCCTGGCCACTGCCGACAAGGGGACCCATGAAGAAGGCCTGGAATCGATCGAGATTCCAGGCCGCGTCGCCGTTGCGGCGAAAGGCCGCTTTTTGCTGCGGGCCTTGTGCCGGACCTTCGGGGGGTATTCCCGAATCACCTGTGCCGTCACCGATCAGGAGTCCTGCCTCGAGTATCTGGCTGCGGAAGCCGACGATCCCTACGAGCTGCTGGTCTGCACCGATTACCTGGAAAGCGGCAACGGTTTCGATCTGGTGCGAGAGGCCCGCCAGCTTCATCCGAAGCTCCACGCCGTGATCCTGGCGCTGGGGGATGTGATTCCTGCCGAGTGCATCGAGGCACCGTGGCTGGAAGCCGTTGTCGCCGAGGCGGACTTTGTGGACGATCAGCAGCCACTGCAGGCCGCCGTGATGGCCGTGCTTGGCGGGCACTCCTACCGCAGCTCCTCCCTGCGGACGGGCATCCTGCCCTACCTGAGCTGTCCCAGGCTCACCCCCCGCGAATATGAAGTTCTCGACCTGCTGGCCAGTGGCCTCAGCGACCGGGAGATCGCCAAGCGTCTTGTGGTGAGTGATGAAACCGCTCACACTTACACCAAGCGGCTACTGCAAACCCTCAACGTGCATAACCGGCTCCAGGCCGTTCTGAAGGGAATGCGCTGCGGCATGGTTCAGATCTGAGCGGCCCCAACCACCTGGTCCCGATCGCCAGGGGTTGGGGGCTCCGCACTGTTCCCGGTTGGGGGCATCCCTTCCTGGCTGGTTGCAGCAGATTGACCGATATTCCGGCCCGGAAGGCCACTTCATGTCCCTGATTCAGCGTGAAACTCCCTATCCCCACTGGGAGTTCAGCGATCCTGACAGCGGTGATCTGCTGCGGGTAGTGCCCGAACGCGGGGGTCTGATCAGCGGCTGGCGTTGCGCTGGCCACGAGGTTGTTTACCTCGATCTCGAGCGCTTCCTCGACCCAGCCCAATCGGTGCGGGGAGGCTTCCCGGTGCTCTTCCCGATCACCGGAGGCCTGCCGGACAACCGGCTGCCCCTGCCCCAGGGTGTGTTCAACCTCGGCCAGCACGGCTTTGCGCGCCAGCTGCCCTGGCGCCTGGAAGCGCTGGCGGATGGAGCTGGCGTGCAGCTGCAGTTGGGCGACACCGAGGAGACCTTGAAGTCCTACCCGTTCAGCTTCCTGCTCACCATGGAGGTGCGGCTGGCACCCGGGGCGCTGGAGATCACCACCATCGTGGAAAACCGGGGCACCGACACGATGCCGTTCAGCTTCGGGTTGCACCCCTACTTCAACCTCTCCAGCCTGGAGGGCGTGCGCATCGAGGGGTTGCCGGCCCAGTGCCTCAACCACCTCACCATGGAGGACACGTCCACGGCGGATCAGATGGAGAAGCTGGCCAGCGGCATCGACCTGCTGGTGCGGCCCACGCGTGCGGTGCGGCTGGTGGATGGGGCCGCCGGAACCAGCCTCGAACTGCAGCTGAGCCACCCCCTTGATCTGGTGGTGCTCTGGACGGAGCCACCGCGGGCGATGGTGTGCATCGAACCCTGGAGCGCACCGCGGCAAGCCCTGCTGAGCGGTGACCGCAAACTCGAGCTGCGCCCCGGCACCAGCACGAGGCTCCAGACCCGCTATGCGTTCACGGCGACCCAGCGCGCATGAGGATCGATTGCCCCCAAGCGGGGGCTTCGCCCAACCGGGCGGCTGATTGAAGATGCGGGGCGTCCGAAACGTTGCTGCCATGAGCCAGGCAACCTTCACCACCGCCCTCACGATCGGCGAACTGGAAGCCAGTTTTCATCTGTACTGCAAGGCCCTGCGCATCCTGATCCGGGAAGAAAAAACCATCGAGCAGATCCAACGCAGCGTTTGCTGGCATCGCCTGGCGAGCCTGCATCACTGCCTACCTCGGCAGTACAAGGATCCCAACCACCTCTATTTCCACCTCAAGCGAGAACTCAGCACGTGAAGCGTGTTCTGGCGATCATCCTCGGAGGCGGAGCCGGCACCCGGCTGCAGCCCCTCACCCTCACGCGGGCCAAACCGGCGGTGCCGCTGGGCGGCAAATACCGACTGATCGACATCCCGATCAGCAACTGCATCAACTCCGGCATTCTCAAGATCTACGCCCTCACCCAGTTCAACAGTCAATCGCTCAACCGCCACCTCAGCCTCACCTACAACCTCTCCTCCGGTTTCAGCAGCGGCTTCGTGGAGGTTCTGGCGGCCCAGCAGACCCCCGACAGCCCAAGTTGGTTCAGGGGCACCGCCGATGCCGTACGCCAATACCGCGAGCTGTTCGAGGCCTGGGATGTGGATCAGGTACTGATCCTCTCCGGTGATCAGCTCTACCGGATGGATTACGAGGCCTTCGTGGCGGCGCATCGGGCCAGCGGTGCCGCGCTGACGGTAGCGGCATTGCCGGTGGACAGCTCGGTGGCAGAAGGTTTTGGATTGATGCGGACCGATGCCACAGGGCGGATCCGGGAGTTCCGCGAGAAGCCCAAGGGCAAGGCCCTCGAGGCGATGCGGGTCGACACCGGGGCCCTGGGCCTTTCGGCCAGCGAAGCGGAGCGCCGCCCTTTTCTGGCCTCGATGGGCATCTATGTGTTCGAGCGGGACACCCTGTTCAACCTGCTCGCCAGTCATCCGCAAGCCACCGACTTCGGCCAGGACATCATTCCGGCCGCCCTGGCCAATGGCCAGCCGCTGCAGAGCTATCTGTTCGATGCGTACTGGGAAGATATCGGCACGATCAAGGCCTTCTACGACGCGAACCTTGCCCTGGCCGATGAGCAGCCCGCCTTCAGCTTTTACGACGAGCAGGCCCCGATCTACACCCGGTCGCGCTATCTACCGCCCAGCCAGATCCGCGAGGCTCGGGTGCGCCGCTCAGTGCTCAGCGAGGGCTGCCTGCTCGATCGCTGTGTGATCGAGCACTGCGTGCTGGGCCTGCGCCTGCGGGTGGAGGAGGGCGCCGTCCTTGAGGACACGCTGGTGATGGGGGCCGATAGTTATGAATCGGAGGCTGAGCGCGCTCTGGTGCGCTCGCGTGGTGGCGTGCCGCTCGGGATTGGGGCAGGATCAGTGGTGAAGCGAGCGATTCTCGACAAAAATGTGCGCATGGGCACCAACGTGCAGGTGATCAACAAGGATCGGGTGCAAGAGGCTGACCGCAGTGAGCTGGGATTCACCATTCGCAGCGGAATTGTGGTGATCGAGAAGAACACAACTGTGGTCGATGGCACGGTCATTTAGTGGCCCGCATGCTCACAGCGATCAGCATGTTCAGGGCGTTGACGCCTCGACGATGTCGACAACGATGGCTCGCACCGGTTCGCTGGTTTCATTGCGCCACCAGTGGGTGACGCCGGTGGTTTCAAAGGCCGCTTCCCCGGCCTGCAGCACCACTGGGGTGTAGCCGGGCCCCCGGCGTTCCGTGAGGAGTCCCTCCAGCAGATAGGCCACCCCGGGCCGGCTGTCATGGCGGTGCAGGCCGATGTGGCCGCCGGGGGCGATGGTGATCTCCCGCAGGCGCAGCACCCGCCCCTGCAGGGCGCTGAAATCTCCCACCAGGGGCTGGCTGCCGAGGCTGCGCACCGCCGAGACCCCAGCGTTGCTGGTGGGGGCATCGGCTGCCGCAGCCGAAGGGCCTGACAGCCGCTCCGCCTCCGGTAGCACCGCCAGGGGATGGGCCACGGCCGAAGCGACGCTGCCGATGGCGCTGATGGTCAGGGTCATGGCGGCCATCAGGGCCACCGGAGACCTCGACGGGGCTGCAGGAGTCAGAGGCTTGGGCATGGCTGTAATCAGGCTGGGTGAAAGCTCGGGTCCTGGCCACCATCACCGGCTGGAGCCGGCGGCATCTCCGGCGCTGAACCACTCAAACCGGCTGTAGAGTCGTGTATCTACAACAGGCCGACCGCGGCCGAGCTGGCTTCTTTGGCGCAGTCCCAGCCCAGTGACCATTCTGTTGATGCCGGCCGGCACTTCCAGCAGGCGATCCGCCGCTGGGGCAACAGCCTGGCGGTGCGGCTCCCTGCCGATTGCCTGCGTCAGGCCGGCCTGCAGGAAGGCGACCAGATCGAGATTGTCGTTGGGCCCGATGGCCGGCTAAGCCTTGAGCCCCTGCAGCAACTGGATCGCTCTGCTCTTGCTGCCGATCTGCGCCAGTTGCAGGCCACCATGCCCCTCACCCCATCGGTGATCGAGGAGTGCCGCGCCGGTGAGCGCTGGTGATGGTGTGCCATCAATGATTTACCTCGACACCAGCGTGGTGGTGGCCCTGCTGACCCCGGAAGAGCGCAGCCCCCTGGCGCTGAACTGGTTTGAGCAGTGCCGCGAACCATTGATCAGCAGCGACTGGCTGATCACCGAGACCCACAGCGCCCTTGGCATCAAGCAGCGCCAGCATGGCCTCAGCCAGGAGGCGCGAGCGGCCGCAGGAGAGCAGTTCGAGCGACTGCTGCAGGGCGGAGTTCAGCTGCGTTCGCTGGACCGCGGTCGCTTTCGCCAGGCAGCCGAACTGCTCCAGGATCCGACCCTCGGCCTGCGGGCCGGCGATGCGTTGCACCTGGCGGTGGCGCTGCACAGCCGCTGCTCCCATCTGGCCAGCTTCGATGGGCGGATGCAGCAGGCGGCCACGGCGCTGGGTCTGAGCCCTGCCCTGTCGTAGAGCAGTGGCCAGCAAGCGCACCCTCAACGCCAAGAACCTGGAAGCCCTGGGTGCTGCAGCGCTGGCGGAGCTGTTGATCGAGGTGAGCGGTGGCAACGCCGTGATCCAGCGGCGGCTGCGCCTTTCCCTGGCCGCTGCCGAAGGAATAGAAGGCGCCGTTCAAGAAGTCCGCAAACGCCTGACCGCGATCGACCGGGCCAGCACCTTTGTGGATTCGGCCAGACGCAAGGCCCTCGTGGCCGATCTGGAGGCGCAGCTCCAGGCGATCATCGGTCCGATCGCGGCCGGTGATCCCAAGCAGGCATGCGATCTCTTGCTGCGTTTCCTTGAACTCTCCGAGGGTGTGCTGGCGCGCAGCTCTGATGGCACCGGCGCGGTGATCGGGGTGTTCGAGCGGGCCGCCGAGCAGCTGGGTCCTCTGGCCCAGGCCGCCCAGCTGGAGCCGGAAACACTGGCGCAACATTCCGCTGAGCTTTTGGCCGAGAACACGTATGAGCAGTTCGATGCGCTGGTGCCAGCACTGAAAGACGCCCTGGGCGACTGGGGCCTGAAGCTGCTGGGGAGCTACTGCCGCCAGCACGGCGCCAGCGACGGCAATCCTCATCTGCTGCAGATCGCCGTGGCCCGCGGTGATGTGGATGGCTACCTGACCCAGTTCACTGCGGAGGATCTGCGCTGGCGCGATATCGCCGCCACCGTGGCCCAACACCTGCTGACGTCCGGGCGGGCGGAGCAGGCCCTGGAGATCCTCGATGGTGCGACAGAAGACGCCGCAGGTCTTGAGGATTCGCAGTGGCACGACAGCCGCATCGCCGTGCTCGAGGCCATGAATCGCCAGGCGGAAGCGCAGGAGATGCGCTGGAGGTGGTTCAGCAGGACCCTCTCGATCCCGCACCTGCGCGACTACCTGAAGCGCCTTGAAGACTTTGAGGATGTGGAAGCGGAAGAGCGGGCCCTGCAGGTGGCCGAGCAGCACCCGATCAGCCTGCTAGGCCTGCACTTCCTGGTGGAATGGCCGGCACTGGCCCGCGCCGCACGTCATGTGCTGGCCCATGAGGACGAGTGGGAAGGGGATGCCTACACGATTCACAGCGCCGCCGCGGAACGTCTGAGTAAGGACTATCCACTCGCCGCCACGCTGCTGTTGCGGCCGATGGTGTTCTTCGCGTTGTGGATGGGGCGAGCCAAGCGCTACCGCTACACCGCCGAGCACCTACGCAGCTGCGAGCAGCTGGCCGCTCGCATCGACGACTGGCAGGGGCATCCCGATCACTCGGCCTACGTGGATCGCCTCTACGACATCTATGGGGCGAAGCGGGGGTTCTGGAAGCTGGTGGAGCGATGAATGATCTGATCGATTCTGAATCGCGACCCATCGAGAAACACAAGCCTCAGCCGGTTTTGAGCTGCTCCATCCGCTGGGCAGCCCGCTCAAATGCTGCATCCACTTCATCGTCTCCGATCCAGCGGCTGTAAGCGGCGAGGTGGGTTTCAAGGCTATGGCCCATGGCAGCCGCCACAAACTTGGTGGGCAGCATCGGGCAGAGGGTGTGGGCGCGGTGCGCATAGGCATGGCGGCAGGAATAGAGCACCAGCTTTTCTCCTTCTGCCTCATACCGCTGCCGAAGTTCAGTCCAGAGTTCACGGCGGCGCATGTAGAGGCCCATGGCATCGGCTCCGAGCCCGGGTTTCATGGGCGGCAATCGATCGGCTTGGTAGTTGGCTTCAAGGTTCCACTCAGCTGCCCAGCGGTCGCAGGGCAACAGCCGGAGCGGCCTGGGTTCGGTCCTGCCACGACTGGAGATCTTCGAGTAGGTGCACCACAGTCGCCCACCACGAAGTTCGAGGTGCTGCAGTTCTTCCGGTCTGAGCCCATAGGCGGAGAGCAGTTGAAAGGCATACCGCCACCTCGTGTCGGGGATCACCTCCACAAGGGCCAGGATCTCCCCAACGGCAAGCGGCGTCGTGACGGCAGCAGCCTCCCGCTTCCGTCCCACATAGGGACTGAGATCCAGCGGCGGTGCCCACTCAGCCGGCAGGCGGCCCGTATCGACTCCCCAACGCAGGATCGCGGCGGTCTGCTGCACCTGGAGTTGCCGACCCCGGCAACCAGGCTGGCTGGCCCAAGGAGCCGTGATGGCCTCCAGCAACTGCACAGGCGTCTCGGCTCGATCAACTGCAGCCAGGATCACCTTCATGCGCCGGGCGTAGATGTTGGTCCACGTCGTTGGCTTGATCTCGCCACTGCCCAGCTTGCGCTCACGGAACGCTTCGATCAAGGCGGACCAGTTGATGGCCCCAGCGTTGCTGATGCCTGCTTCCGGCTCCCCCGCCACGGCTTCGATGGCGACCTCTATTGGCTGGCCGGCGACAAGGCCGCGATAGATGGCGAGGGCTGCTTCTCGGATCGCATCAACATTCTCTGGTGCCCAGTCGATCGACAACGGCACCTGCCTGCGGCGGCCATCGCCCAGGGCCTCGGAGATATTGACCCGGGCCTTGCCCCGCTTCTCATTGACCGTGATTCCGGAGCGGCAGCCCTCCTGGGAGAGGCTGTGGGAGAGACCAGCCCTCAGGACCGTTACCCAGGCACTCGGGCGGGGCATGGGAGAGATTCTGGGAGAGATTCCGCCCCACAGGTTGGCATGCAGCGGCATGGACTGCCAAGAGTTGGCAGGGTGGAAAGCAGTGCTGGCAATGCTTTTTGGGCAAGATCCGAGACTGCTCCTGGCTTCGCAAAATGACCAAAAAGCGAGCTTTGGGAGCACTAGGTCGCAGGTTCGAATCCTGTCGCCCCGACTGACTTTTCAGGGATTGGCCAAGGGCCATGTGAGCAAACAGGTGAGCAAATCGCCGCTTTGCTCACGCGTTCTCCGGGTCGCCCCCTCCAGTCCCCGCCTGGGAATTTGGCTCTGGCGAGCCCGCTGAGTCATGGCTGACCTGTGGATCGATGATCTGCTCAACCTCGGCCTGGGCGGGCCTTCCAGGACTGCTTGGAGCGGGGACGTGAGCAAACCCGGAGCAAAAGCTGGTGCTGGATCGGGGTGTTACCGCGCCGGCAGGACCAGGGCCCAAACAACAACCCGATCACGCAACCCGGTCCCCGATTAGAGGAGAGGGGGACGTGATCGGGTTCAGGACAGTGCCTGCTGATCCCGTGGGGTCGCGACGCTTTTATTGCCTCAGGTGGCGCCGGCTCCAACCGGTGATGGTCGCCTCAACATTCTCAAGGTGCCACTGCAACGGCCCCCGGCCCTGGGTGCAGCCCCAGCGGCGGTAGTGCTTCCCGGGTTGCAGTACCCCCCGCAGCCGCAGCTGGCGGAGGGTTTCGCGGCTCATCCCCAGCACTTCGCAGGCCTCGGCGGTGCTGACCCAAACCCGCTGACGCCCAGGTGTGGATGTAGTTGTCTGGCTATCCATCAGCAGAGCTCCCGCACCACGTCGACCACGGCAGGGTTCCAGAGGATCTGGTACCCGCTATGGCCATGGCGGCAGTAGGGCATGGCCTCGGCCCACTCCTGCCTCCGATCCGTGAGTTCCCATTCATCAAGGGCGTTGCTGAGCTGCAAGCCAGAGGCCGCCAGGTGCTGGTTCATCACCCGGGCCGACATGCCCAGCCGACGCCCAAGCTGGGTGGCATTGAGAGAACAGATGGGCTCCTCAGCTGCCGGCAAGGCCCAACGCAGGGTGTCGACCGCGAGACCGGTGTTCTCCTGGATGCAGGTGAGCGTGGCGGCCATGGCGATGCCGGGCTTCACGCCGGGGACTTTGGCCACGGCCTGACCGATCACCAGCAGTGCGCCGACGCTGTCCTGCTTGTCCGCTGTCAGGGCCGCTGGCGTGGGTGCGACGCCGGGCACGGTGTAATACCCCCTGGGGCGGATCGCCGGCAGTACCTCGTGAGTGACCCACCGCTTGAAGCGTTGGGCCTCCTTCTTACGGCTGCCCATCACCAGGTTGTAGAGGCCAGGCTCATTGACGATCGTCATGGCCTGCTCGCTGCCAGGTGTATGAATCGAACTCACACCCTTCTCATCGGCATCAAGACGCTCCAGGGCCTTGCGGTCGAGGGCCAGCGAGGCGAGCAGATCGGCGGCCACGAACCAGGGTTCCTCCAGCTCATCGGTGATGACCCGGACCTGGCGTCCCTCGTAATCAAAGGGCACCAGCGAGGACGCGGTGTTGTTCATCGGTCTGAAGACGGTGTGACGTTGAAAGGCCCACCGGCGGCAGTGCCGGCATCGGGGCGGAAGACGTTGGTGGCTGTGGCTGGAGTCAGCCGCTCCTGCACGGGCCCGGCGATGACCAGCAGGAGGGTGCTCAGTTGGAACACCAGGACCAGCAGCAGCAGCCGGTAGATGCACCGCAGGCTGCTGATCGTGACGGTGGTGGTGGGCCGGCGGGTGCGGCAGAAGGCCGGCAGCTGGGGCTTGCCCCTCTGGGGTTTGCCCCCCTGGGGCCGGCCGCCGCCTACACCGCCGCGGACGCTATGGAGGTGCGTCATCAGAAGGGTGCCTCCTCGTCGACATCGGCGGCCCAGTCACTGGAGCCGGAGCCGGTGGATGTGTTGACCGCGGAGTAGCCGTCGAGCTCGTCGAAGCCGTCGGTGGGATCGACCTGCTCGTAGGGCACGAACTCGACCACCTGGACGGCCCTGGGCTGGAAGGTCATGCCGCAGCCGTTCTCGCCGTCCCAGTCGTAGATGTCGAAGGCGACGATCACCTTGGAGCTGTTGCCGATGGCGGCACCATCCCAGGGCTGCTTTCTCGCGTCGACGATGCGGGGGCCCTCGGAGAGGGAGCCGTCGCGCCGCTGGAACTGCGGGATCTTGAAGCGCACCACGGTGAGCTCGCTGGGCTTGTCCTTGTCGGCCTTCCAGGGGAAGCCCTTCTCAGCTCGGCGCTTACGGCTGCCGTGCAGGGCGATGAATTGGTCCTCCATCCCCAGCAGGAAGGCCTGGGCCTTCTCGTCGGCGTTGGGAAGGAGCAGATCACAGGTCCAGGCCAGCGGTTTGCTCCGATCGAGCTGATGGCGGGGGGTGATCAGGTGGGCCCAGCGCACCGTGGCGAGGGGCGTGCGAAACAGGTCTTTAGCCATGGGCTGAATCGGTGGAAATGGGGTCTTGATCGAAGGGAGGAAGCGGTGGCAGGCCAAAGCGCTCGCGCAGCAGGTGGTGCACCGCTCCGCTGGCGGAGAGGTTGCGGGCCTCCATCAGCTCGCGGATGCGCAGGTAGACGTCGGTGCGCACCTGGGTCTGGATGAAGTGGCGGCCGGCCAGTGAGCGGGGCTGCTCCCCATAGCGACGGGGCGGCCTGGGGCGATGGCTGCTGCTCATGCGGCTGGCGGCGAGGGAACGTTCTCCAGCGCCGGGCCCTGGAGTTCCTCGAGGAAGCGCTCGATGAAGTCGCCGTGCTGGCGCTGGCTGATGCGATCACCGATCGAGCGGGCACTGCGCGGCACCTGGAAGTGCTCGCGGAAGGCATTGGTCAGCTCCCGGCGGGATGCCTGCGGCAGATCCAGCACGCGGCGGTGATAGCCGCTGATCTCCTCCGGCTTCAGGGGAAGTAAGGCTGGATCGCCGCTCCCATCGGGGGTGCCACCACTGCTGGCCTGGGCCTGGGAGCGGGCCTGGGTCTGCTGGTCTGGTGCTTCCGACTCGCCATCGGGCTCTGGCCGACCCGCAGGCAGCAGTGAGTCTTCAGGCTTGCCGGACACACGCTGCTCCCCATCAGAACAGGGCTCCGTAGTCCTAGCCTGCGTGGACACAGGAATGCCCAGCAGCAGGGCCAGCATCAAGCCGGTCATGTCCGCCAGAACGCTGGGTTCGTCAGCCCAGGCCTCGCTGCTGAGCTCGGCGCCGGCGGCATGCCTCACCGTGACCTGCAGTCTGGGCCGGCCGTGCTGCTCGCCCAGTTGGGCGGACCAGCCGATGCCCTGGCGGAAGGCAGGGCGGGCAGCCTGCGCGACGGCACCCAGGTCGGGGGAGGAGATAGCGGATACCTCGGCCTGAAAGCCGGCCAGGGCGTGGGTGAGCTGTTGCTCAGGGGGGTGATGACACTGGGCCTCCAAGGGCCTGGACGTTGTGACCATGGGGAATCAGATCGGGCGGATGCCCGCTGATCCGGATCTTAGGGCTTTCCATTGGAAGCCGCATTAGTAGTGGCTGTTAATTCCTAGCCATCAGGCCGAGACTGGCTTCTTGCCCTTGCTGTTGCCGGGCTTGCGTGGCTGGCGGTTCGCGGCCTCCCACTGGTCCAGCCAGCGCTTGGGCTGATAAGAGTCCCCCTCGACCCAGAGGGGAGCGAGCTCCTCGGGCTTGTAGTCGCCAAACCCCGTGAGGACCGCATAGAAGCGTTTGCGGTGCTCCTCGCTGGCTTCTGCCGCCAGGGAGTTGAGGGCGTCGCTGGGTTCGAGACCGCAGTCGTCGACCACGCGGCGCATCTGGTTGCGCCACTTGCTCGAGAGTTCCGTGGCCTTGCGTTGGCCGATGGTGGGGGCCGGTGTGGTGCGGAAGGCATCCGGCACCTCGCGCAGACCGCAGTAGCAGGCCCAGAATTCCAGCGGCGTCCAGACCGGGCAGTCGTTGTCCCCGAGAGGAACGGCGCCCTCGAGCTTCTCCTTGATCGCCTGATCCTTCACAGAGCCCCAGTCCTGGTCGGCGATGCGGCGGTTGAGTTCTCCCAGCTGCCAGAAAGCCTTCTGTCGCAGCTCGCCGGCCTTGCCCTGCTCGATCACCGAGAGGTTGCCGTAGGAGATCGTCTCGAAGCCCACCTCTTCCGCCCAGCTGCAGGCGGTGTACTGGGTCCAGCCGTTGCCCCGGCGCCAGTTGAGCAGCATGCGACCGAATGCAGCGCGGTTCTCCTCCTGGTGCTCAAGCAGCTCCGCGTAGGTGACGACCACGATCTGAATTCCGAGTTCTTAGCGGGAAGCTAATACAAACTTGGCAAGCGCAGCCAGAGCCTGTCATGCCTTGGTATGTCAGGACCGGTCATAACCAAGCCTGTTGAGGATGTGCTTGGCCTGCTGGCCAGTGATCACCTTTCCTGTCTTCACCTGCAATCTCAAAGCCAGGGTGTAGGGGTGCTCGCCGGGGTGGGCCTGGGCCAGCCGCCTGAGCCGCCGCTGCAGTTCTGCCGGATCCATCAGCGGCAGGACTGCGTGTGACTCCTCTTGGCGAGCGCCTGCTCGGCCTCTTCGACGGAGCGGCAGACGGCCGCCACACCACCGAGCTGCTCGACCAGCTCCAGAAACGCCCGCTGCTCAGGGCTGACGACACCGTGAGGCGTCTTGACCTCCAGGGCGGCGAACTGGGCGATCCGCTGGCCCACCAGCTCGGGGGTGACCACCAGCGAGCGCAGGCCGATCAGGTCGCTGCTGCCCCTGCACAGCCCGAAGCGCACGAAGCGCCCCTGCTGATCGACCAGGGCGCCGGTGTTGTTGCGCCACAGCCGCACCGGACCCCGGCCGCAGGCCAGGCGGATGCGCTGCTGGATCTCGTGTTCACTGGGAGAGGAGGCCATGCCTCCTGTTGCCGGACTGGCCGCCGGCTATCGGCATGTATTGGGGGTTTCGCGATTACTTCCCACGTATTGGCTGATTCGGCTTGGCAGCCAATGGATCGGGCAGCCACTGCTGGCCGGGCGTAGTCGGCGGCATCTTCAGCTGAGCCGTCAGGTCACCAGAGCGGTTCGCTGCTTAGCTCAGCCACCTCGGTGGCCATGCCATCGAGGATCGACTCGCGCATCCTGGGAATCGAGACCAGATGCAGAGTTTCCTGGATGGCATGCCAGTCGTCTTCCGACAGCAGCACTGCATTGCCCCGGTTACCAGTGATCAGCACCGGCTCGTGGGACGTCCTCGCCTCGACAATGAGGGCGTCGAGGCGTTCGCGAGCTTCCTGCGCTGACACGGTGGTCATGGCACCTCAGGTACACAGTCCAAAGCGTATGGGGGGTTCGACGAACTGCGCCGGCCATGTCGCCACCAGAACCGACCTAGACATGGACATCCAGATGGTCAGTGGCCATGCTCAAGGTGACGGTGGCGGAGGCCAAGGCCCGGCTCTCAAGCCTGCTGGATGCGGTGCAGGCCGGTCAGGCGGTGCAGATCACCCGCCGCGGCAAGGCCATCGCTGAGCTGGTGCCGCACCGCGCGGTGCGCGACCTGCTTCCCCAGCTCCAGGCCCTGCGCGACTCGCTGCCTCAGCAGACCTCCAGCGGTGTGGAGAGCATCAGGACCATGCGCCTGGATACAGAGAGCTGGGGGCAGCTCAGGCCAAGTCCCAGGGATTGATCAACTCCAGGCCGATATCGGCGAAGTCGGAGACGTCTCGGGTGGCCAGTGGAACCCCCCGGTCCAGCGCCGTGGCCGCGATCTCGCATCGGCCGTCGCCATCGGCCGGGCCAGCCGTTCGCGACGCCACAGCAATTCGCCGTACCAGTGGGCCGCTTCGCTGGTGAAGGGCCAGACCCGGCCGGTGAACAGCTCGGCCGCCAGCGAATCCCAGCTCTGCTGGAGTTGTTGTTTGCGCCGTCCATCCGGTAGCCGGGCCAATCCGTGCAGGATTTCGGCTTCGTTCATGGCCGTGATCGCCACCCCCTCTGGATCGAGGGCATCAGCCCAGGCCAGCACTCCCGGCTCTGGTTGCGGACGCATCAGCTCCGAGATCACGTTCGTATCGAGCAAGATCACTGCGAACTCTCCCCTTGTTGGATCTGTCGTCCTCAGGGCTCCAGGTCCGCTGCGCTGCCGAACTGGGCTGGGGTAGGCAGGGAGGAACGCTCAGGCAGGTCCAGCTCCACGCCGCCGAGCTGGGCAAAGTGTTCATGGATGCGACTGCCCAAGCCCTGCGCGGTTGCGGCGGGCTGCCGGGCTTCGATGGCGGATCGGAGGATCGTGCGGGCCTCCTCCTCCATCGATCGGCCGTGGCGGGCGGCCTGAATGCGGAGTTGCGCCTTGATGCGCTCGTCGAGGTTGCGGATCGTGAGGGTGGCCATGGACGAGTCCCGATTGCACTGACAGCACTGCTGTCAACGCTAAGGCCGGGGGCGGTGCTCACTAACCCATCGCCTAAGCACTGCGCTGTCGGGCCGCCCAGACGTGCCTGGCCCAGCCGCTCTTGTAGCCGCGCTCCTGCTCCCGCTGCTGCAACTGCTCAAACGTGCGGCAGCCGGCTGACGGTGAACGCCGCCGTGGCCGCTGCTGCTGAGGAGCCTTGGGCCGGGGGCGGGCTGAGCCGGTGATTTCGACCAGCTCGCCATCGAGCTGCTGTAGCCCCCGCCGCTGCTCATCGCGCTCGCCTGTGAGGAACAGGTGGCCGCAGTCGGGACACTGCTGGGTCGCGCTGGGGCAACTGCAGAAACAGAGCGGGCAGTCCTTGATCGGGATGGAGACACCTTCCCGGCGCCGCCTTCCGGCCAGGTTCCACTCCCGATCATCTGTGGGCAGACCGTGGCGGTGGGCGTTGCCGACGTGATCGAGGATCACCGCCTCGTGCTTGCCAGGTGCGGGCCGCAGGGCGCGGCCGACCATCTGCAGATAGAGGCTGAGGCTGGCGGTGGGGCGCATCAGGATCGCGCCGCCCACCGAGGGGATGTCGGTGCCCTCGGAAATGATCATGCAGCTGGTGAGCACCTCCACCTCCCCGGAGCCCAGCCCGGCGATCAGGCGCCTGCGTTCCTCTGCTGGGGTGCTGCCGCTGACAGCAGCAGCGCGGATGCCATCGGCGCGGAACGCAGTCGCCATCTGCTCGGCGTGCTCGATGGTGCAGCAAAAGCAGATCGCCGTGGCCGGGTGCAGCCGGCGCCGGTAATGCGCGACGGCATCGCCGATGGCGGCCCGATCTCCAAAGGCGTGGGCCGCCTGCTCCAGATCGAACTCCCCCATCCGCTGGCGGAGTTCGGGGCTATGCCCCTCGGGGTCCTGCCCCCCGGGGCTGTTCCCCTGGCTGTTGCGGACGCCTGGCCAGGAGAAGACTTTGGGCCGGGCCAGCCAGCCCTGGTCCACCAGCCAGGCCGCTGAAGGCCCCAGCACCAAGGCTTCAAAGAAGCCGCCCGCCTCAACGCCCAACCCTTTGCCATCGAGCCGCTCTGGGGTCGCGGTCTTGCCGATCAGATGGGCGCCTGGCCAGGCGTTGATGATCCGGCCCCAGATGTTGCCGGCCACCAGGTGGTGGGCCTCGTCCTGAATGATCAGATCCGGCGGCGGCAGCAATGCCAGGCGCCTGGCCACGGTCTGCACAGAGCCCACCGCGACCTGCCGGCCCTGCAGCCGGTGGCCGGGTCAATCACGTCGGGCTCCAGCCCCCAGGCCCGCACGGTGCCAGTGAGCTGCTCGATCAGCTCAGCCCGGTGGGCCAGCACCAGCACCCGCCGGCCCTTGCCGGCAGCGCCGCGGGCGATCGCGCCGATCGTCTGGCCCTTGCCGGCGCCGGTGGGCATCACGGCACACACCCGTCGGTGGGCCTTGAGGGCGGCGCGGAGGTCGGCCAGCAGCTGCCGCTGGTAGTCGCGCAGGACGATCTGGGCCATGGAGAGGACAGCAGGCTTGGCACTGAGCGACACAGCTCAGCAAGGTTCAGGTTATCAAGCCTTGCCCTGTGCCCTTAGGCTGCACTGCAGATTCCTGGCTGATATGGCTTCCTTTGCTCCACCTCTGAGCTTCTCGATCACCGAGGAGCAGTTGGCTTGGCTTGACCAGCGACGCCGCCACGGTGCCCTCAGCCGCTCGGCGGCGCTGCGGCAGGTGCTCGATGCCGCCATCGCCGCGGAGCAGGGGGGTGCCGGTGGGCCTTCTCCGGCTCTCCTGGCCACGGTCGCTGCCCAGCGTTGATCTGAGGCGACACCCATGGCAACCGACCTGATCACCGCGGCTACGGGCCGCTGGTGCGAGATCCTCAGCGCCCTGGCCGGGCTGGGGCCCGAGCAGCTGTGCAACCGCCATCAGCCCTGCCCCATCTGCGGCGGCCGGGATCGCTACCGCTTTGACGACAAAGACGGCAGCGGGTCCTGGTTCTGCAACCAGTGCGGCGGCAAAAACCACCTGGGGGGCGCTGGCTCGGGGATGGACCTGCTGATGCGGGTGCGCCACTGGAGCTTCCGCCAGGCCTGCCAGGAGGTGGAGAGCTACCTGGGTCTCGTGCCGGAAGCGGATGTCCGTCATCGGCCCCAGCCCGCTGCCTCTGCCAACGGCTCCTGCGGCAGGCCGGCAGCAGCACCAGCTGCAGCGACTGGGCTTCCCGGCCATGGCGGCCGGCCTTGGCGGCAACCCGAGGTGCCGCCAGCCGATGCCCCGCCGCCAGCCCTGGCTCAAGGCGCCATCGCCCAGTGGTGCTACCGGGACGCCAGCGGCGCGCAGCTGTTCTGGATCCAGCGCCTGTGTGGCGGCCGCAGCAGCCGTAAGGCCTTCCTGCATCGGGTGTGGCTTGATGGTGGCTGGCACCGGCCCAGCCGCCGTGACCCCTTCTCATGTGAGTGGCCTGCGCCCAGGCCCCTCTACGGCCTGGCGGGCCTGAGCCAACGTCCCAACGCTTCGGTGCTGGTGGTGGAGGGTGAGGGCACAGCCGATGCCGCAGCGCTCCTCTTCCCGGAGCAGGTGGTGATCAGCTGGGTCAACGGCACCAACGCCATCGCCAAGACCGACTGGAGTCCGCTGGCGGGGCGATCGGTGACGCTCTGGCCCGATGCCGATGCACCGGGCCGCAAGGCGATGACGCGGCTGGCCGCTCTGCTCGCCCAGCAGGGCTGCCGCCTGCGGCTGGTGGAGCCGCCAGCCGATCTGCCCCAGGGTTGGGATCTGGCCGATGCCGACTGGGGCCCCACCCAGGCGGCCGAACACCTGCAGCAGTGGCTGAAGCCATGGCTCAACCCGGAGGATCACCAGCTCAGCGGCATAGAGGTAGAGGAGGCAGGCGACACCGCAACGCCGGCAGCCGAGGCTCAGGCCACCGCACCCTCCAGGGCTCCATTTCAGTGCCTCGGCTACGACGGTGAGGCCAGCTACTACCGCTCCGGCCGCAGCGGCCAGGTGCTGCGCCTGGCCCGCTCCGCCCACACCGCCACCCACCTGGTGGCCCTGGCGCCGCTGCGCCACTGGGAGACCCTCTACCCCAGCCGTACGGGGGTGAACTGGGCGGCGGTGGCCAGCGACCTCTACGAGAGCTCGATCGCCGCCGGTCTCTTCTGCCCGGAGCGCATCCGCGGCCGCGGGGCCTGGTGGGATGACGGCCGGCCGCTGCTGCATCTCGGTGATCGCCTGGTCACCCCGGACGGTGATCAGCCGATCACGGCCCCCTTCCGCTCGCGGTTCGTCTATCAGCGCATGCCCCGCCTTGATGGGCCCGGTGATGTGGCGCCGCTTTCGGTGCAGGAGGCGGCGGTGATCGTGAGCATCGCCAACCGTTTCCGCTGGGATGTACCGGCCTCCGGCACCCTGCTGGTGGGCTGGGTGGTGCTGGGCCCGATCTGCGGCTCGCTGCGCTGGCGGCCCCACTGCTGGCTCACCGCCGGCGCCGGTTCAGGCAAGAGCGCGATCCTCGATCGCTACGTCACCCCACTGCTGGGGGACTTCGCCCTGCTGGTGAGCGGCTCCACCACGGAAGCGGGTCTGCGCCAGTCGATCGGCTCTGATGCGGTGCCGGTGGTGTTTGACGAGGCGGAGAGCAACGAGCGGCCGGATCAGCAGCGCATGCAGGGCATCCTGGCGTTGGCGCGGGTGGCCAGCAGTGAGAGCGGCGCCGCCCTGCTCAAGGGTTCTCCCAGCGGTGAGGTGAGCCGCTATCGGGTGCGCTCGATGTTCCTGCTCAGCTCGATCGCCACCGCCCTCAAGCAGGGGGCCGACCACAGCCGCTTTGCCCAGCTCACCCTGCGCAACCCCACCGATCTGCCCAAAGCCGAACGCGAGGCCCACTGGGCTGGGTTGGATCGGGACCTCGAGCGCCACATCACCCCTGAGCTGGGCCGACGGCTGATCGCCCGCACCGTGGGCCTGATCCCGATGATCCGTCAGGCCGGCGGGGTCTTCACCCGCGCGGCAGCGCGGCATTTCGACTCCCAGCGACTCGGCGATCAGTACGGCACCCTGCTGGCGGGCGCCTGGTCACTGCTCAGTGATGTGGCCCCCACAGAAGCGGAGGCCGAGCTCTGCATCGCTTCCCACGAGTGGGAGAGCTACAGCCAGAGCAGCGAGCTGGCCGATGAGCAGCGCTGCCTGCAGATGATCCTGCAGTACCCCGCCAGGGTGGAGTGCGCCGATCGCACCGTGACCCGCACCATCGGCGAGCTGGTGGAGCTGGCGGCCCACCAGGCCCACGACCTGGAGATCAGCGCCGAGCTTGCGTCCCAGACCCTGGCTCGCCAGGGACTCCGGCTGGAGCAGGACCAACTGCTGGTGAGCAACACGGCCCAGCCGATCGGAGTGATCCTGCGGGAAACGGCCTGGGCCCATGGCTGGTCGGTGCTGCTGCTGCGCCTTAGTGGCGCCCAGCGCCGCGGTCCGGTGCGCTTCTGCGGCGCCGGCATGGTCACACGCGCGGTGGCCATCCCCCTGGCGGTTCTCTGAGCGCCCATGTCCTTGCGACAAGCGCCGGAAACACCCTGCAGTTATGGCCAGACCAGCTGCAGTGCAGTCGATCACGGTGGCTGTAACAGCGTGACGGTTTGGCTGGGGGGAGAGACACCCGCCTACTCACACCCCCCGATTCACCCCATCTCCCTGACTCCCTGCTGCTTGCTAATGCCTTTATCGATAGAAAGATGGTTACTCAAGCGGGGGCTGCTCCAGATCTCTGCTGCCGAGCGGGATCTGGGGCGTGACGCGCTCTGTCACGCCGGGTTGCTGGTGCAACGGCCATGCTGACCACCAGCACCTGGCTTGATCCCATCCCCGGCCTGTGGCGGGATGAGGCGGCCCACCGCTACTGGCTGGGCGATCACCTGTTCCCGGTGTCGATCACCGGCGTGCTGGCCCATGGCCTCAGTGCCACGGCCCGCCGGGCGATCGAGGCCACGCGGCCCGTCTGGGAGCCGCGTGGGGTGACGGTGCATGCGGCCCTGGAGCGCTACAGCCAGGCCCGCTTCCTGGTGGGCTGTGGCCAGGCCGATGCCCTCCTGGCGGTGGAGGAGCTGCCGGGGCATCACGCCTACCGGGACTGGATCCTGCCGCTGCTGCAGCTGCCGCTCTGGGAGGAGGTGCAGGTGATCGCCAGCGAACGGCTCAGCTGCTGCCTCAGCCGCAATGTGGCTGGTGCCTTTGACGGCGCCTACATCTCACCGGCCCTCAGTGAGCACCGGGGCCGCGAGGTGCGGGTGCTCTACGACCTCAAAACCCTCTCGGCCCATGGCCGCCCCTACTCCACCGCCGCCCAGCTGGGGGGCTACATGGTGCTGGAGGCCGCCCAGGGGAATGTCTACGAGCTGGGCCAGACGATCTGGAGCAAGCCGGGCGAGGCGTTGACGAGCACCTTCTACAGCCGGGAGAAGTGCCTGGCGGCCTGGGCCGCCGCCTGGAGCCGCTACTGCCAGGCCCACAGACCCTTCTGAGCCTCAACCAGCACCCATTAGGAATTAACAGCTGCTGTGATTGCGGCTCAAAGAGCAGAGCCCATACAGTGAGCTGATCGCCAGGCTCCATTCCCCTGGCCTGCTTGTTACTGTGTCGGCCGTCATGACCATCGCCCCTGCCGCCGCTGATGCCGCTGTTCCGGCGGCGGAGCCAATCGAGGCCCTGCTCGATGCCGTCACCGCGCTCAAGGCGCAGCAGAAGCAGCTGGAGCAGGAGCTCGAACCCCTGCTCGAGGCGCTCAGCGCGGCGATGGACGCCGGTGAGCTGGATCCGGCGTTCTCGCACAACGACTGGGCGTTCAGCCACAACCCGGGTCGGCTGAGCTACGACTTCCCCTTGGCTGTGCAGCAGATCGAGCAGCAGCTCAAGGCCGCCCGTGATGTGGCGATCCGGCAGGGCAGCGCCACCGAGAAGCGCGGCAGGCCCTTCTGGGCCATCCGAGCGCCCAAGGCACAGGCCCTGCCGTTCTGAGCCGATGCCCTTGCGCTCCCACTGCCAGGTGCCTGCCGATCCGGTGGAGGACCTGCGCTGCGCTGCCAGCGCAGAAGACGACAACGGCCAGCCGCTTTATGAGCCCACCGATCCCGCTCGGCCGATCGGTCATGCCAACCCCCCACGCCGCCCGAAGGGCATGGCGGCCCAACGGCCACCGAGGCCCTCGCGGCTGGAGGTGGAACGGCGCGTGGCCGAGGCTCAGTTGTGGATCGCCCAGCGGATTCCACTGGCCCTGATCTACGAAAAAGGTCGTGAAAGCTGGGGGGTGAACAACAGCCAGACCATCAATCGCTATCTGAACCTCGCCCGCGAGCGGATGGTGGAAGAACTCATCTCCGACCGGCGCCGCCACCAGGCCGAGCAGATCTTTGCCCTCAACGACTGCGCGCGGCGGGCCATGGACGCCGATCAGTTTTCAGCGGCCGTCGGCGCCTTCCGGGTGATCGCTGAGATCGGCGGCCTGCTGCGGGCGCCGATCAAGCCACCGGAGAGCCGACCTTGAGTTCGCCTGCCGCCGCAACTGCTGGCCTGCTGCTCGATCCAGCCACCGACCTCTGGGCCGACTGGGGCCTGCTGGGCGTGCCTGATCCACATCGGCAGCAGCGGCGCCACCTCCAGCAGGCCTTCCGCGATTTCATCGTGGCCGCTTATCCCGGCTACGCCTTCCACACCTGGGCCGAACGCCTGATCGCCCTGCTGCAGCGCGTGGCCGATGGTGATCTCAACCGTCTGATCGTCTGCTGCCCGCCGCGGCTGGGCAAATCACTGCTGGTCTCCAAGCTGTTCCCCGCCTACTGGGTGAGCCGCTACCCGCAACGCTTTTGCGCCATCGCCTCCTACTCGGCGGAGCTGGCCTATGCCCACAGCCGTGAGGCGCGGCACTACTACCGCACCTGCGGCCATGCCCTCTCCAAGGACTCCACCGCCGTTGGCAACTGGCTCACCCCCGAGCGGGGCGGCTGCATCGCCGCCGGGGTGCGCGGCCCCTTCACCGGCAAGGGCTATGCCCTGGGGATTATCGATGACCCCTACAAGGGTCCGGAAGACGCCAACTCCGCCGGCCAGCGCCAGAAGCTGATCGAGTGGTTCAAGTCGGTGTGGCTCACCCGCGCCGAACCGGCCCCCGAGGGGCCCTCGCACCGGGGTCCTGCAGGGGCCGCCCAGGTGGTGGTGCTCACCCGCTGGCACCAGGACGATCTGATCGGCTGGCTGCTGGGGCAGGAAGCGGGCGACGCGCCCCAGCACTGGCATGTGCTGAATCTGCCGGCCATCGCCGAACCCAAGCAACAGCAGCTGGTCTTCCCGCCGACCTGCAGCGTGGAGCCCGACTGGCGCCAGAGCGGTGAGGCCCTCTGCCCGCAGCGGTTCCCGCCCGCAGAACTCGAGCAGATCCGCATCCGCGCCGGCAACTACTGGTGGAACGCCCTGTACCGGCAGCGACCCTCACCGGCGGAGGGGCTGCTGTTCCAGCGCTCC
>NZ_JAGQBY010000021.1:0-26058 GCF_024345875.1 Synechococcus sp. EJ6-Ellesmere | reverse complement strand
TGCCGACGGCACGACCGCTGAGGCTGCCGTTGAGATCGGTTTCCAGCTGCCGCCGCCGCTGCTCCAGGCCCTCGATCTCGCTCAGAAGGGCCGCTCGGCGCTCACGCAGGTCGAGCAGGGCGAGCTCCAGCAGCTCATCGCGGGTGGCCGGCTCGGGCTGGGGCAGCGGCTCGGATCCGGACTCTGTTGGGGGGGGGATGTCGCTCATGGCAGGCCGCTCAGGTGGAGATCCAGCTGCTGGCGCAGGGCGGTGGCATCAAAGAGCACCGGCAGCAGGTGGGGACTCCGCGCTTCACGGAAATAGAACAGCACCGGCAGGGGTCCCCAGAACACGGTCCAGCCGATCCATTCGCTGTAGGGGAAGCGACGCAGCAGGCTGGAGCGGCTCCACACCAGCAGGGCATCACCGCTGAACTGCAGCCGCAGCAGCAGGGTCTGCACCAGCAGGAACAGCCCGAGCAGCCCCACCACCCCGGCGGCGATCGGGGTCCAGCTCCAGGCACGCTGGAGGGACAGCAGCGCCAGTCCCAGGGCGATCACGCCCAGGGGCACCCACGGACGGGGAGCCAGGATCACCCCGGCTGCCGGATCGGGACCGCTGGGGGCTAGGGGCTCGCTGCCCGCCGGCTCGTTGCTGGAAAGGCTCGTGGGAGTGGTCATCCCTCCATGCTGCAGCGCCTGCCCCCCCGTTGACCAGCTCAGGTCCCGAAGAGCACCTGGGTGAGGACTACATCCACCAGGCTCACCGTCACCAGGATCATCACCACGGCGCCGGTGGTGCTGGTGCCCACCTCCTTAGGGCCGCCCCGGGTGGTGAGGCCCCAGCCGCAGGCGATCACCGCGATCTGCAGGCCGAAGACCAGGGCCTTCACCAGCATCGAGGGCAGGTCGGAAGGCTCCATCCAGGTGCGCACAGAGTTCCAGAACACCGTGGGGGGAATCGAATAGAGGAAGGTGCTGCTCACCTGGCCCGACCAGATCCCCAGCACAAAGAACAGCAGGCACTGCACCGGAGCCATCACCACCATCGCCAGCACGCGGGGCACCACCAGGTATTCCACCGGATCGGTGCGCAGCATCGTGATCGCGTCGATCTGCTCAGTCACCTTCATCGTGCCCAGCTGGGCGGCATAGGCCGTGGCCACTTTCCCGGTGAGCAGGGTGGCGGTGAGGAGTGGGGCGATCTCCCGGGCCAGTCCCAGCGCGAGGATGCCGCCCACGGAGAAGCCTGCCCCCTGGCGGGTCAGCTCCGCCGCCACCTGAATATTGAACACAGTGCCGGCGGCCAGGGCCGTGATGATCACGATCAGGAAGCTTCCAGGTCCGGCTTCCAGCATCTGCTCGAACAGATCGTTGAGGTTGATGCGGCCCTTGGCCAGGGCGGAGATCGACTGCCCGCCGATCATGACACTGCTGCCCAGCCGGTGGATGTAGCGGGGAATCCTCATGGTTGCAGTGCCGGCCGGTGGCGGCGGCGCTCCGGCCAGCGGCGCATCACCACCAGCCCCACTACGATCAGCACCACCGGGATGATGCCCATGCATAGCCGGATCGTCAGCAGGGCCGAGTCGGGCTGAAGCAGCCCTTTGGCGGCCTTGTAGCCGCTGAAGCTGAGGACGTTGCCGAGTGCGAACACCGCCATGCCGATCCCCAGCTTCTGGGTGATCACCATCCAGGCGGTGTAAAGGCCGGCGGGTTTGTCGGGATCGGCATCGATGGCATCAGGCAGCAGGGCCCAGGGGATCAGGTACGCGGTGGCGGCTCCAAGACCAACCAGAATGATCGTGCTCACCAGCAACGAGAGATTCAGCAGGTTGCCGGCCGAACCGGTGGGGGAGATCTCCGGGTTGAGCGGCACCAGCACCATCGCCGCCATGCATCCCACCATCCAGAGCCCCACCCCCCAGCGCAGGGCATGGACCCGTCCGTGCCAGTAGGCCACCCAGCTCCAGAGCTGCAGGCCCGCCAGGGCACTGAGCTGGAAGGGAATCAGAATCCAGGTGCTCCAGCTCTCGGGGATGCGCATCACCACCGTGAGGAAGATCAGCGACACCGGTTGCATGAGTTGCAGAGCGCACCAGAGCAGCAGGTAGAGCGCCAGCACCCGCAGGAAGCGGCCGTTGCGGCTGATCCGCCTCAGTTGCTTGCGGATCGGTTCGGGATGGCCGCTGGGGCGTTGGCAGTGGCGGGCGAAGGGGGCCAGCCCCCAGGCGCAGATCAGGCTGGTGACGGTGATCAGGACCCCTGAGATCAGGCCCATGCGCAGGTAGCCCTCGGCGCCACCCCCCACCAGCAGGGCTCCCAGCACCAGCCCGCTCAGGCCGGCGATGATCGATCCGGTGAAGCGAAGGGCGTTGAGCCGGGTTCGCAGGGGAGTGTCGGTCGTGAGCTCACAGGCCAGGGCCGAATAGGGCAGATTGACGCAGGTGTACAGCCCCATCGCCACCAGCTGGATCAGCACGAAGACGACGAACTTCTGCCAGTCGTTGCCGGGGGGTACCCACCACATCGCCGCCATGCTCAGCCCGAGGGGCACGGCGCTGAAGGCGATCCAGGGAATGCGTGGCCCCCAGCGGCTCTTGGTGTGGTCGCTGAGGAAGCCAACGATCGGGTCGTTGATGCCGTCCCAGACCTTGATCACCATCAGCACCAGGCCCGCCATCCAGGCCGGCAGCCCCGCCACCCCGGTGTAGAAGACGAACAGGTAGAACCCGAGCAGGGTGGCCGCCATGCCGGTGCCGGCGTCGCCGAGGCTGTAGGACCAGAGCATCCGCTGGCGGGCTGCGCCGCTGAGGCTGGAGGCATCGCTGACAGGTGTGGGCGCCTGGGGGTTCAGCGTGGTCTCAGTGGAGGTCAAGAAGGGCTGTCCCAGGCGCAGGTCATAATGCTGCAGGCAAGCGTTTGTCGTGGTCGTTGGGGCCAGGATGGGCGCTCACCGACGGTACGCTTGTACTGGTGCGGGCGTAGTTTAGTGGTAAAACCTCAGCCTTCCAAGCTGATGATGCGGGTTCGATTCCCGCCGCCCGCTTCCTGTTCTCAATCAGTGTTTTCGGCCAGAAGCCCTTGCTTCGACTAGCGTTAGGGCTTTCAGCTTTTGCCAGCGCCTGTTTGGCCGTGCCAGGCTGTGGGATGAAACTTCTCACATGCCGGCGGCACGTGACTGGGAGGCCACGATCAGGGCGGTGGTGTCTCATGCCCTGTCTCAGAAGGGGTGCCGCCGTGGATGGACGGTGCTCAATCACCGCGGTCATGCGCGGCTGAACATTGCTGCAGGGACTGGGCGGGGCAGGCGCCGACAGGTGCTCCTGCCCATTCCGTGGGAGTGCGATCAGATCGACCAGATCCGTGATGCGGTGGTTCAAGTCTATGAGGAGTTCCAGCAGGGCATCGAGCCCGATGCGTGCGTTGCACGCATGCCCCGTGCGGATGGATCGAGGGGAGCAGAAGGTGAGGCGGGTGCAGGCCGCAGTCCGCAGACAGGCCACCCCGGTCGACCCAGGCTCAGGGGAATGGCGGCTGTGCTTGCCCCGGGGGACTGGGAAGAGCTGATCGGTGCTTTCCGGGAGCACAAGCTGATCAGTGGCGAGATCAAGCCGTCGACCTGGCATCGGGTCTACCGGCACCACATGCACCACGTGCTCGGCGCCGTAGCTGTGACGGCCCCGCCGCAGAACGCCAAGCAGCTGCTGGAGACCCTGGCCAGGATCTGGGCGGACAAGCCGGGCGGGCGCACCCGCCAGATCCAGATTCAGTCGACCGCCGCCTTACTGCGTTGGGCCTTGGCGGAGCGGCGGCTGGGCGAGGACTGGGAGCCGCCTCAGGACTTGGCGGTGTTCGTGGGGAGATCGCGTGCGACGAAAGCCATCACGACGCCCTTGGAGGTGGAGCACATCCTTGCGTTGGTGCGGGCCATCCCAGATGCGCGCTGGCGCTTTGCCTTTCAGCTGATGGCGGCCTACGGACTGCGCCCGGTGGAGCTCCAACATCTGCAAATCCGCCAGGGTCGGCTGTGGTGCATGTACGAGAAGGTCGCCTCCCGCGGCAAGACGCGGCCAAGGGTGTTGCGGCCGCTGCCCTGCGACGACTGGGCAGATGGCTTGCGCCTCGAGGAACGCTTCCCAACCCAGGAGCCACCGCCCATGCAGCCCGGCCTGGGCGGTGGCTACGTGGGCCATTACCTGATGAACCGACCGCTCTGGAAGGAGCTACGGCGTGAGTACGAGGCCAAGGGCGAGAAGCTCGTGCCCTACTCCTGCCGGCATGGCGACGCCCACCGGGCCCACGTGATCTGCGACCTGCCTCCCAAGGTGGTGGCCGCGGCGATGGGGCACAGCGTGCAGACCCACCTGGCGGCCTATAGCCGCTGGCGCGGGGATGACGTGGTGGATGACGCCTTCGCCAAGGCCGAGCAACGGCTGGTCCAGGGGCTACGCATTCAGATCTCAGCGGCGTAATGCCGCACGGCCTGCGAGAACCTGCTCAACCCTTGTTCCTCCAGGGTTTCCAGATGCTCCTCGACTGTTTTGGGTGGGTTCTTGAGGCTGGCCCGGTGCTGCCGCATCGCCATGCAGACCTGTTCGGCATCCAGGTTCAACTGATCCACCAGAAATGGGTCGGGATGGCAGGCGCCACGGCCATAGCTCGCCAGGGCGTGATCCGGGAAGTCATCCAGGTTGACGGTGATGATCAGATCGGCTCCGCACTTGATGCCGGCAGTCAGAACATGGCGATCATCCGGGTGTGATAACTCCAGGCCTGGAATCAGGGGCTGATGGCCATCGACTAGCGCATCACGCACGTGAGCATTCATCAGCGAGCGGGTGCGCTCCAGCTGCTGTCTGGAGAGATCAGGCCGGTTCCGCAGCACAGCGTTGATCCACTCGTCGTGAATCTGGTTGCTCCAGCGGGCCCGCTAGAGATCGGTGAGTGCCATCCGCATCAACAGATCGCGGAGTGGCGCTGGATAGAGAACGCAAGCGTCGTAGACGACGGTGAAGCGATTCACCTCAGTAGCCCAGTCCCAGCTCCTGGGCCTGGGCAGCCAACTCATCGAGGGCCGCGGCACGCTGCTGATCGATGGCGTGCTTGTAGGCCATCAAGTCGGCCAGGCGGATGCGCCGATGGGTGCCGACCTTGCGGAAGGGGATCTCCCCTTGCGTCAGGCGCTCGATCAGGAAGGGCCGCGACACGTTCAGCAGATCAGCGGCCTGCTGCGTCGTGAGCTCGGCGTGTACCGGCACCAAGGTGACGGCATTGCCCTGGGCCATCTGCACCAGGATTCCCCGCAGCAACTCCAGCACCGCAGCCGGGATGGGAACGGATGCGCGCTGGCCGCCTTCCAGCTCCAGAGAGAGGCAGGCTTGACGCAGGCCATGGCTGGCACGAAAGCGAGCGAGGTCGCGCAGGCTTGCTCCTGCGGCCTCAGCCGCCTCGGCTGTGGGAACCACGGGCTCAATGGAGCTGGGGAGCGCGACGGCCATGGGCAACGGGGGGAGAGGCCACTCGCACAGTAATCGAAATAATCGCAGCATCCGCAGCATCTGCAAGTGCGGTGGGCCTGCGTTCCATTGATTGCCGGCCAAGGCCCACGAGCAGCTGATGAATCTGGTGGAAGACCTGGAGCAGGGCCGCATTGCCGATGCCCGGCTGGCGGACGGCCAGGAGCCAAGGCGGGTCAGCCTTGATGAGCTTTGCGCTCGCCTTGCATCCCGAGGCGCTGCGGGAATGGCGGCGGCTCACATCTGGAGTCTGGGAGCAGTTCAAGAAGAAGCTGGCCGAACGGCTGATCGAGCCGCGGATTCCCGCCAGCAGGATGCGGGGCTGCAGTGATCGCATCAAGATCAAGCTCCGCGCCGCGGGCTTCCGCCTGGTGGTCGAGGTTCGGGATCACACGAAGGTGCCGGTCCTTGTCGTGGCGGTGGGTAAGCGGGAGCGCAATGCTGGCTACCGACAGGCTGCCCAGCGCTGGCAGAGCCGCAGCAGCGGGCGCTCGGGGTATGCACCGGCCTGCGCCAATGAATGGCAACCCGGCGTCTGCGAGAAGCCCAGGATCAGCTGCCGCGACTGCCATCACCGGAAGCTGTTGCCCCTCACCGATGCGGCGATCTACGGCCATCTGGCCGGCGAACACACCCTCGGCCTCTACCCCCTGCTGGAGAACGACACCTGTCATCTGTTGGCGGTGGATTTCGATGAGCAGGACTGGCGCGAGGACGCAAGGGCCTTTCTGCGCTCCTGCCTGGAGCTGGCGGTGCCGGCCGCACTGGAGATTTCCCGTTCCGGGGAGGGCGCCCATGGGTGGGTGTTCTTCGAGGAGGCGGTACCGGCCCGAGAGGCCCGTCAGCTCGGGGCAGCCCTGATCAGTCACACCTGCGCCGCGTCACGTCAATTGCAGCTGAGCTCCTACGACCGGCTCTTCCCCAATCAGGACAGCATGCCCAAGGGGGGCTTCGGCAACCTGATCGCCCTGCCGCTGCAGAAGGAAGCCCGGCAGCGGGGTTGCAGCGTGTTCGTGGATGACGGCCTGAAGCCCTATCCCGATCAGTGGGCCTATCTGGCAACCCTGCAGAGGTTGTCGGTGGCGGGGCTGCAGACCTTGATCCAGAGCGCCACGGGCGGTGCCCATCCCCTCGATCTGGCGTTCATCGACGAGGAGGACCTGGCGACTCCCTGGAAGGCAGCGGTGCCGCTATCGCGGCTCAGGGGACCGCTGCCCACCTCCCTCACGCTCACCCTGGCTGATCGCCTCTATGTGGAGCGCTCGGGCCTGCCGCAGCCACTGCTCAATCGCCTGATCCGCCTCGCCGCCTTCGCAAACCCTGCCTTCTACAAGGCTCAGGCGATGCGCCTGTCGGTGTGGGACAAGCCGCGGGTGATCGGCTGTGCCGAGAACTTTCCCCAGCACATTGCCCTGCCGCGGGGCTGCCTGGAGCCCGTGCAGACCCTGCTGCAGGAGCTGGGCATCGGCTTCGATCTGGTGGATGAACGGCAAAACGGCTCACCGCTGGAGCTGGTGTTCACGGGCCAACTTCGCGATGACCAGGAGACCGCCGTGGACGCGATGCTGCGCCATGACATCGGCGTGCTGCAGGCACCGACGGCCTTCGGGAAAACGGTTGTGGCAGCAGCGATCCTGGCGCGCCGCGGGGTCAACTCCCTGGTGCTGGTGCATCGGGCTGAGCTGCTGCGCCAATGGCAGGAGCGGCTCCAAGCCTTCCTGGATGTCGCTCCTGAGGCGATCGGTTGCATCGGTGGTGGCAAAGCCAAGCCCACCGGCCAACTCGACATCGCCGTCATGCAGTCGCTGGTGCGGAAGGGAGAGGTGAGCCCTGTGGTGCAGGGCTACGGGCAGGTGATCGTCGACGAATGCCACCACATCGCCGCCGCCTCCTTTGAAACGATCCTCAGGCAGGTGAAGGCCCGCCACGTGCTGGGGCTGTCGGCCACCCTGGTGCGCCGGGACGGCCTGCAGCCGATCCTGTTCATGCAGTGCGGCCCCATTCGCCACACCGCCCAGCGAACTGCCGGGGCGCCCCAGACCCTGGAACTGGTGAGCCGCACCCATCAGCTCCCAGCACTACCCGCCGATCTGCCGATCCAGGAGCTGATGCGCCGGCTGGCGGAAGACCAACACCGAACCGATCAGATTGTGGCGGCGGCGCTGACTTGCTGGGGTGATGGTCGCAAGCTGCTGCTGCTGAGCGAGCGGACGGACCACATCACAGCGATCGCCGGCGCGCTGGCCGAGCAGGTGCCAAACCTGTTTCTGCTGCATGGTCGCCTGAGCGCACGCCAGCGCAGCGCCACCCTGGCCGCGCTGGAGCAGCTGCCTCCTGAGGCGCCCCGCATCGTGCTGGCCACCGGGCGACTTGTGGGGGAAGGATTCGACCATCCGCCGCTCGACACCCTGCTGCTGGCGATGCCCGTGTCCTGGAAAGGCACGCTGCAGCAATACGCCGGCCGGCTGCACCGGCAGCAGAGCGGCAAGACCAGCGTCCGCATCATCGACTGGCTCGATCTCGGCCATCCGGTGCCGCAACGCATGTGGGAGCGGAGGCTGCGGGGCTATCGGGCGATGGGGTACGAGCTGACCTCGACGCGGCAGCCCATCTCAGACGCCGGCCATGTACGGCCATGTCCCGTACAATGATGAAGTTGCTCCCTGGTGTGCCATGTCACCGGTCGAGACCGCGCTCCATGCGGCGATCGAAGCGATCGACGAGCCCCGCTCCGCTCGGATGGACCAGCGCACCAAGCCTTCGGTGAAGGCCAGCATTGAGGCGGCGGCTGATCTGATGGGAATCGAGGCCTCCGCCTTCGTGGTGATGTCGGCGTATGCACGCGCCCAGGAGCTGCTCAGTGGCAGGCAGCAGACCCTCCTCAGCCAGGGCGATCACCAGGCCCTGCTCGCCGCCCTCGACGAAGAGACCACGCAAGCGCCCGCCCTGCTGGAGGCTTGGCAGCTGCACCAGCAACAGGTTGTGCGCCCCTGACCCGGTGGCGTATCGGATCGAAGCCTTTGACCCTGGCCTGCACGACACCAAGGACTTCCGCTGCGGCAGCGACAGCCAGGACAACTTTCTGCGCCGCACCGCCAAGCGCCAGCAGCGTGATGGCTACACCCGGCTCTACGTCGCCACTGACGCCGCCCAGGCCGACGAACCTCGGGCCTGCCTGGGCTTCTACGCCATCAATGCCCATGCCATTGGCGTGGCCGATGTGCCTTCCGAGGCTGCCCCGCGGGCACCGCGCTCGAACCTGATCCCAGGCGTTTTTCTCAGTCACCTCGCTGTCGATGGGAGACAGCAGGGAAAGGGACTGGGGCGCATCCTGCTGGTGGATGCCATGCAGCAGTGCCAACGGGCGGGGCAGATCCTGGGTGTGAGGCTGATGTTGCTCGATGTGGCGGGTGCTGCTGGAGAAGCGGAACGCGCACGCCTCCACAGCTTCTACGCGTCGATGGGCTTCCGGCCCTTGCCAGGACGACCGGAGCGATTGTTCATCTCCCTGAGTGCCCTTCCATCTCTTCAATCGGGCGGATAAGGCATCAGAGGCGCAGATGTTTGCTGCTCCAGCCCGTGATCGTGGCTTCCACGTTCTCGAGGTGCCACTGAAGTGGGCCCCGGCCCTGGGTGCAGCCCCAGCGTCGGTAGTGCTTGCCGGGGGTGAGCACCCCCCGCAGCCTCAACTGGCGGAGGATCTCGCGGCTCATCCCCAGAGCAGCGCAGGCTTCTGCCGTTGTGACCCAGACCCGCTGGCGGGAAGACGCTGTCGGCGTGTCCATCAGCCCCCTGTCAGCTGGGCGCGGAAGCGCTTGAGGGTCTCGATCAACCATGAGCGGCGATAGCTCTTGACCTGGCGCGGGGCCCCGTCAACAAACTGTTGGCGGCGCGGGGGTTCTTCTCCGAACTCCTCGCGGTAAGACCTGGCCTCGGCCAGCTCGAGCAGCTCCCGATTGCGGATCGGACCGGCGGCACGGGCAATGGCAGCATCGGCTCCGCGGGCTCCGCCATGTAGCAGCAGATGGACCAGCCGGCCGCCACTGCAGGCCAGCAGCTCTGCGGCAACGCGCTGATGGGGCCACAGCAGGCCTGGAAGGAATACAAAGAGCTATGGAATCAGTGGCCGTAGGTGACAACTGATCGGGGTATCTCGCCGCTGGCGAGAGTGCGGTGGTGATGGCGAGATCAGGGGATGACGTTGCCGCAGGCGATGGGCTCGGGGCCTTTGGTGTGACCTTTGCTCTATCAATACAAATGCACTTTTAGCTCCGCAAAACCGCTGCTGGGCAATGGATCTGATCAAAGTAAATCCATCCGCAGCGGCCCCGGCTCGCTGATGATCAAGACCATCAGATCCGGGCTGAATCGACCAGCGCCCGCGCAGACGCGCGAGCAAACCTGGGGCATCCCTCCCTCCCCCTGCCCGCCACCCCCAGCACCGGCTTCGGAGCCCTAGGGTGCCTGCCCCGGCCTCAGTCAGTGCCTGAATTCAGATCGGGGGTTAGGCAGAGTGATCAAGTGATCAGAGCGGTTCGGTGCCTTCACTAAGAATCGCCAGATAGGCGTCATAGGCGAACAGCCGATTTCGACGCCCTCCAGTGATTTCCCGGGCGATGCCGAGGCCCACCAGGGTTTCGATTGCCTTGCTGGCTGTTGGAAAACTCAGACCGCTCAACTCCCTGAGCTGGTTGATGCTGGTGAGCGGTCGTCGGCGCAGGGTTCTGTAGCACAACTGCACACTCACCCCGGAGCGGCCGAGCCCCATCAGTATCAGACGATCAGTAGCCGGCCAAGGCGGCCGTTGCCGTCGAGGAACGGGTGGATCGTCTTGAACTGCACGTGGGCCAGGGCGGCGCGCACCATCACCGGCAGGGCGTGCTCGCCCCATGAATGAACTGCTCCTACGCGGCCATGCAGTCCTCCACCAACCCCGGTGGCGGAGGCACGAAGCTGGCGTTGCCCGGCCGGGTGCCGCCGATCCAGTTCTGACTGCGCCGGAACTCCCCAGGCAGCCGATCGGCGCAGCGACCCCGGGCCAGCAGCCGGGCGTGGATTTCCCGCAGCAGCCGTGAGGACAGCGGGAATCCTTCCGCATGCCTGGTCAGGCCGTGCTCCAGCCCTGCCACGTAACTGGAGACCTCCACCACGTCATCGAACGGAACGCCGGGTGCTTCTTCCAGTTCAAACAGCAGCAGATCGGAGAGGGATGACTGGGTGCCTTCGATCTGGGAGGAGAGCAAGGCTTCCCGCCGTACGTAGGCGTAGAGGAACAGCTCTGGATCGGGGAGCAGGGATGAGACCCCATCCAGGCGACCGCAGGCCAGAAGGGCCTGCTCATGCAGGGTCTGCAGCGGCCCTTCCAGCACCACAGGCGGCTTTGGTTGCAGCGGCGCCGGCACGAAGGCCCGCACAGCTTCCCCGGCGGTGCTGGTGATCTCGTAGCGCCCGGTGGCGTCGCGCCGCATGGAGCCTCCCTGGGGCGAACCTTGAATACATCTTGAACTTATTCAAGACAGAGCGGAATTCCTTGAATAAGGGCCGGGGCGACTCGTGGATCCCTGGCCAGCCGTCTCGCCCGTCCCTCTGCCGCCAAGGGCTTCCGGAGGCAAAACATCTCACCAAACATCTCGCATAGCGCGTTTTGCTTGTTGATGAAGTCAGACAGTGCAATGAGACTGGATGATTCATGGTTCAGCCTTCCAAACTGATGATGCGGGTTCGATTCCCGCCGCCCGCTTCCTGTTTCAACCCCCCGTCGCCTCGATCAGATGGGGCGACAGCAGCAGCATCAGGCTGCGGCCCCTGAGGGGGGCCTCGGAGGCCCCCCAGGCTGAGGGGCGCTCGGCCAGCCCGTCGCCCTCCGCCTGGCCGGTGTCGATCACCAGCTGCCAGCCCCCAGCGGCCTCGGGCAGCTGGAAGGTCATCGGCTGGTAGTAAGCGTTCATGCCGCACCAGAGCAGGGGGCCATGGCGCAAGTCGTGCAGGCTCCAGGCCAGGCTGTGGGACCAGCTGCCCCAGTCGGGCTGGAGAAGTTTCACCCCGTGCCATTCGCGCCAGATCAGGTCCCGCTCGCCGGGCCTGGATGGCGGGGCGTCGGCATGGGGGATCTCGGGATTGAGCAGGCCGTCCAGCCGGCGACGCAGCCGCACCAGGCGGGTCACGAACCGTCGCAGGCTCCTGTCGTCCTCATCGGGGCGCCAGTGCATCCAGCCCAGAGGGTTGTTCTGGCACCAGGTGTTGTTGTTCCCCCCCTGGCTGCGGCGCACCTCATCGCCCATCAGCAGCATCGGCACTCCCGGCGCCAGCAGCAGGGTGGTCAGCAGGTTGCGGATCTGGCGGTTGCGCAGCGCGTTGACATCAGGATCGCTGCAGGGCCCCTCCACCCCGTGGTTCCAGCTGTTGTTGTGGTTGTCGCCGTCGCGGTTGTCCTCGCCGTTGGCCAGGTTGTGCTTGCGGTCGTAGCTGACCAGGTCGGCGAGCGTGAAGCCGTCGTGGGCGGTGATGAAGGTGATGCTGCGGCCTGCCGTGGCCGGTTTGCCGCCGTAGAGATCAGGGCTGCCTGAGAGCCTCTGGGCCATCAACCAGCTGCCGTTGTCGTCCCCTTTCCAGAAGCGGCGCACGTCGTCGCGGAAGCGGCCGTTCCAGGTGCCCATGCGCCGCGCCGGGAAATCATTGAGCCGGTAGAGACCGCCGCAATCCCAGGGTTCGCTCACCAGCTTGAGGTCGCTCAGTTCGGGGTCGGCCTCGATCTCCTCGAACAGGGGCGGTTTGTCGAGCGGGGCCAGCTCCTCGCCGCGGCTGAGGGCGATGCCGAGATCGAAGCGGAAGCCGTCGATGCCCAACTCCAGGGCCCAGCAGCGCATCGATTCCAGCAGCAGCCGCCGCGCCAGGGGGCGGTTGGCGGCGATGGTGTTGCCGCAGCCGGTGACATCCAGGTAGTCGCCCCGGCTGTTCTGGTGGTAGTAGAGGCGGTCCGCCAGTCCGCGCCAGCTCAGGGTCGGCCCGGCCTGGTTGCCTTCGCTGGTGTGGTTGTAAACCACGTCGAGCAGCACCTCTATTCCGGCCTGGTGGCAGGCGGTGACCAGCTGACGCACCTGCTGGCGCCCCGCCAGCGGGTCGTCGCCCACCAGATAGCCCTGGTGGGGCGCCATCCAGCTCAGGGGGCTGTAGCCCCAGTAGTTCTGGCGCCCGTGGGGGGCGTCCTGGGGATCGAAGGCCATCACCGGCAGCAATTCCAGGGCGGTGACGCCCAGGCTCCGCAGGTAGGGCAGGCAGTCGATCACGCCCAGCAGGCTGCCCTGGCGCTCGGGGGCCACGGGGCTGCCCTGGCCCCGGCTGAGCCCGCCCACATGCAGCTCGTAGATCACCGTGGTCTGCCAGCTGTGGCGGGGCCTCGGCGCGGCCACGAAATCGAAGTGATCCCGCTCCGTGACCACCCCCTTCAGGCAGGCGGCGGTGTTGGGGATGGCGCCGATGGCGTCACCGCGGCGGTAGACATCCCAGCCGCTGATCGCCCTGGCGCAGGGATCAAGCAGCACCTTCGACGGGTTGAAGCCGTGGCCCCCGGGGTGGAGAGGCCCATAGACGCGGTAGCCATAGCAGGTGCCGGCGCCGATCCCCTCAACTTCCACATGCCAGTGGTCGCCGGAGCGATGGCGCAGATCCAGGGGAATGATCCGGAAGGGCTCAGGCGAGCTTCCACGGGCAAACAGCAGCAGCTCCACTCGCGAGGCCGATGGGGCCACCAGGGAGAAATTCACCCCCCGGGCGGTGAGCGCTGCCCCGAGGGGCCAGGGATGTCCGAGCTGGATCGAAGACAAGGACTCGGGTCACCTCACGCTTCAAGCTAGTGCTGCGCAGGGGCGATGGTCCTCGGGAGGCGTTCATGCCAGCGGAGGACAGTGGCGAGAGGACCCTGGAGGGGGGGCGTCCTCCCATGCCCGTGCTCCCCGGTCTATGGGTGTTCGCCCCCAACCGCGACAGCCTGGGTGGGACCTCCTGGCTGCTGGCGCCTCCGGGCCAGGCGCCGCTGCTGATCGATGTGCCGGCCTACACCGCCGCCAACCTTGCCGCTCTGCGCCGTGCCAGTGGCGGCACGATCTTGCTCACCAGCCGCGAGGGCCATGGCCGTTGCCGCCGCTGGCAGGAGGCGCTGGGCTGGCCGGTGCGGCTCCAGGAGCAGGAGGCCTATCTCCTGCCCGGCGTGGCGGACCTGCGTCCCTTCGGTGATGCACTCGATCTGGGCGGGGGTGTACGGGTGCTCTGGACGCCGGGGACCACCCCGGGGGCCTGCGTGGTCCACGCGGCCGGGGATCTCGACGTGCTCTTCTGCGGCCGCCTCCTGGTGCCGAGTGCTCCTGGTGCGGCCCGTCCGCTACGCACGGCCCGCACCTTTCACTGGGGCCGGCAGGGGCGCAGTCTCGAAGCCCTGGTCCGCTGGCTGCCGCCCGGTTCCCCCCGTTGGATCGCCAGCGGAGCGGGTCTGGGGGCCCTGCACGGGGAGAAGCTGATCGACGGAGGCCGCGCTCTGCTGGATGGCCTGCTGGATCGTCCCTGAGGCTCCGCTGGGCGGCCGATGGGGCCGGAATGGGTGCGTTCGGGGCTGATTCGGCCCCAAACCGTTGTTCAGACGGGGTTTTTGGTTGCCCGGACCGCCCTTCCCCCATACGATTGGCGCGCTGTACCGTTCCGGCGCCGGCGAGAGGGTGTTTTTCCGCTCCGCCCAGCTCCCGCATTCTCCTGAAGGTTTTCGCCCCCGATGAACAAAGCTGATCTCGTCAACCTCGTTGCGGTTCGCACCGAATTGACCAAGACCGAAGTGTCCAAGGTCGTCGACGCCGCGATCGAGACGATCGTCGACTCCGTCGTGGAAGGCAAGAAGGTTTCGATTCTGGGCTTCGGCTCCTTCGAGGCCCGCGAGCGCTCCGCCCGCCAGGGCCTCAACCCCAAGACCGGCGAAAAGATCAAGATCCCCGCCAAGCGCGTGCCGGCCTTCACGGCCGGCAAGCAGTTCAAGGACAAGGTCCAGAGCTGAGCCCTGGGGCTTCCCCTCCCTTCCCGGCTCGAACACCTGATCGAGGCGGCCGACCGGCGCCGCCTCCAGGGACCCACGGGGCGGTTCGCCCCATCCCCGAGCGGCCCGTTACACCTGGGCAACCTGCGCACGGCCCTGCTGGCCTGGTTGCAGGCCCGCCTGAGCGGTGGCCGCTTTCTGTTGCGCCACGACGACCTCGACCTCCCGCGCCAGCGCCCGGGGGCGATCGAGGCGATCGAGGCCGATCTGAGCTGGCTGGGGATCACCTGGGATGGACAGCCGCTGCGCCAGAGCGAGCGCACGGGGTTTTATGCGTCGGTGCTTTCGGCGTTTCGCCGCGGCGGGGCCCTCTATCCCTGCCGCTGCAGCCGCCGGATGCTGGCGGATCTCTCTGCCCCCCACGGCGGCTGGCCGCTCTATCCGGGCACCTGCCGGGATCAGGCCGTGGGCTGGGGGCCTCGGCAGGGCCGGCTGCCCAGCTGGCGAATGAGACTGGAGCCTGGACTCTTGCGCTGGCGGGAGGAGATCGGTCCCGAGGGCTGTCTGGAGGCGGCCACGCAGGTTGGCGATGTGGTGCTCCGCCGGGCTGATGGCTTCCTCGCCTATCACCTCACCTCAGCCGTGGACGACCTGCTGCTGGCGGTGACCACCGTGGTGCGGGGCGCTGACCTCTGGCGTTCCACGGCGCCGCAGGTGGCGGTGAGCGAGCGGTTGGGGCGGCCGTTTGCCACCTCTTGGCATGTGCCCCTCTGGCTGGATGAGCGTGGGCAGCGGCTGGCCAAGCGGCAGGCGGCTCTGGGGCTGGAGCCCCTGCGGCAGGAGGGGCTCGATGCGGCGGCGGTGATCGGCCGGATGGCGGCCAGCCTGGAGCTGGTGCCCGCCGGCAGCCGCCTGAGCGCGGCGGAGTTGCTGCAGGAGATGGATCTTGCGAGCCTGCAGGTTCAGCTGCGTCGAGGGGCCGAAGGGCTGGGAACTCTTAAGGAAGGTTTCGGGATCAAATGCCCGACTTAGAGATCAGACTGATCAACTACGCACCGGAGCATTTCCGTGTCCAGCTCCAGTCCGGAACGTCTCGTCAGTCCGGAGCGCTTCTCTCAAAAACATCCAGATCGTGAAGGAGTTCCGCCACGGGTGGTGGTGTCTTTCCCCGGCGCACTTGAGGCAGCCTCCGATCTTCGTGCTCCCGAGTCCTATCCCCACGTTCTCACCCATCCAGCCCGTCCGTCCACGTCGGTGAGCGGCTCAGCACAGATGGTTTCCAAGCGCTGCAGCCACTGTGGTGGCAGTGGAGTGCTGCGCCTAGGCGGGCACAGCTTCCGCACCTGCCTTGACTGCCTCGGCCAGGGCAGCCTTGCTGATCATCTGGCCGCCCCCCGCGACATCAGCGCTGCCTGAGTTTTTTCTGGCGCCAGATGAAGAAGGCCGCTGTGGCCACCACCACCCCCAGGGGCAAGGCGGTGAGCAGCAGCAGGATCACGGCGGTCCAGTCGGTGTACATGACTGCTCAAGGGAACAGACCCCATCATCCCAGCCACCAGGTGCCCCTGGCCCTCAGCAGATTCGGGGCAACAATTCGCCCCGGCCCAGCTCCAGGGGGCGGCGCACCCCCAGGGAGGTTTCCAGCAGCAACGCCTCCCCTCCGATCCGGCCGATGACCGCGGCGCTCGACTGCTCGTGGCGCAGCAGTTCCAGGGCATCCTGTGCCTGAGACGCGGGCAACATCATCACGAAGCGCCCCTCGCTGGCCATGGTGAGCGGATCGAGGCCCAGCAGCTCGCAGGCCGCGGCCACGGCGGCATGGACCGGTACCACCGCCTCGTGCACCAGGCCCCCCAGGCCGGCGTCGCGGCAGAGCTCATGTAGGGCGGCCGCCAGTCCACCACGGGTGAGGTCGCGCAGGGCATGCAGCTCCAGGCCGGCTGTCAGCAACGCCTGGACGCTGCCGTGCAGCGGGGCCAGATCACTCTCCAGGCTGGTGCTGAATCCCAGCTCCTCCCGGGCCGCCAGGATGGCCAGGCCGTGGCGGCCCAGGTCGCCACTCACCAGGATCGCGTCGCCGCTGCGGATCGCGGACGGCCCGATCGACACGCCGGCAGGAATCCGTCCGATCCCAGCGGTGGTAATGAACAGGCCGTCGGCCTTGCCCCTCTCCACCACCTTGGTGTCTCCCGTGACCACCGACACACCACAGCGGGCCGCGGCGGCAGCGGCGGAGCTCAGCACCCGGCTCAGGGTGCTCAGGGGCAGCCCTTCCTCCAGGATCAGGCCGAGGCTGAGGGCCAGGGGTGTGGCCCCCAGCATCGCCAGATCGTTGACGGTGCCGAACACCGCCAGTGCGCCGATGTCACCGCCAGGAAACTCCAGGGGCCGCACCACATGACCGTCGGTGCTGAAGGCCAGCTCTCCGGCCTCTGTCGTCAGGCTGGCGGCGTCGAGCAGCACGCCGTCTGTGGCTCCCAGGGACGGCAGGATCACCTGCTCCAGCAGCCGCTGGCTGAGTAGCCCACCGCCCCCGTGGCCGAGCAGAACCACCGCGCCGTCATCGGCACTGATGGGACAGGGGAAGTCCAGCGGTGCGGCCATGGATCAGCTCCGGGAGCGGTAGCGCCAGTAGGCGGCGCAGGCCCCTTCCGCCGACACCATCGGGGCTCCCAGGGGGCGCTCGGGTGTGCAGCCCTGGCCGAAGCGGGGACAGGCATTCGGGCGGGCCAGCCCCTGCAGCACCAGGCCGCTGATGCAACCCTCGGTGTCGGTGTCGGTGTCGGTGTCGGTGTCGGTGCCCGGCCGGGCCGCCGACGGGAAGCGCCGTGCCGCGTCGAGACTGTCGTAGGGAGGGCGCAGACACAGCCCGCTGCCGGGCAGCACCCCAAGGCCGCGCCAGTGCTGGTCGCAGGTGGTGAACACTTGCGCGATCAGGGCGCGGGCGGAGGCATTGCCCTCCCCCGCGCCGGCCCGTGGGTAAGCATCCTCCACCCGGGCCTTGCCGTGCTCCAGCTGCCGTACGGCTCGCAGCATCCCCTCCAGCAGGTCGTGCGGTTCGAAGCCGCTGATCACGATCGGCACCCCGTAACGCGCCGCGATCGGCACGTACTCCTGGCTGCCCATCACGGTGCAGACATGACCCGCGGCCAGAAAGCCCTGCACACGGCCTTCCGGCGCGGCCAGGATCGCCTCCATCGCCGGTGGCACCCTCACGTGTGACACCAGCAGGCTGAGGTTCCTTGCGCCACTGCTCCAGGCCTGGTGGGCGAGCAGGGCGGTGGCCGGGGCGGTGGTTTCGAAGCCCACCGCGAAGAACACCACCTGCCGCTCGGGATGAGACCTCGCCAGAGCCAGCACGTCGAGGGGGGCGGTCACCACGCGCACGTCGGCTCCGCTGGCGCGGGCTTCGAGCAGGTGGGAAGGGCCCGTTCCCGGCACCCGCAACATGTCGCCGTAGGAGCAGAGGATCACCTCCGGCAGGGCCGCCAGCTGCAGGGCCCGGTCGATCGTCTCCGCCGCAGTGACGCAGACCGGACAACCGGGCCCATGGATCAGCTCCAGCTGCGGGGGGATCAGCTGATCGAGGCCGTGGCGCAGGATCGCGTGGGTCTGGCCGCCGCAGACCTCCATCAGCGTCCAGCTCCTGCTGATCTCGGCGTGCAGCGCGTCGAGCAGCCGCTGCACCTGCTGCCGCTGACGGTGGAGGGGGCTGCCGCTCATGGACCCCAGGCCATGCCCATCGGATCAGCGGAGATGGCCCGCAGGTACTGGGCCCGCTCGAAGCTGGCGGGGTCGGGGCAGCGCTGCTGGCTCATGCAACCCAGCAGTTCCCGGGCGGAGCCATGGCCATGCTCCTCCAGCCAGTGGCTCAACTCGGCGGTCAGCGTCTGGAGGTGCTGCGGGCCGTGGCGCAGCAGCGCCGACACCACCATCGTCACACTGGCGCCCACCATCAGCATCCGCACCACGTCGGTGCCATGGCTGATGCCGCCGCTGGCGGCGAACTCCAGGGGAACCCGCCCGTGCAACAGGGCGATCCAGCGCAGGGGAAGCCGCTGATCCGCCGCTGAACTGAGCAGCAGGTTCGCGCGAGGCTCAAGGGTCTCGATGTCGATGTCGGGCTGGTAGAAGCGGTTGAACAGCACCAGGGCGCGGGCTCCGGCGGCCTGCAGTTGATGGGCCAGGTGGCTGAGATTGGTGTAGTAAGGGCTGAGCTTCACCGCCACGGGCAGGCTGGTGGCGGTGCAGACGCTGCGCACGATCTCCACCTGGGCCGCTTCCATGGCGTTGGCGTCCAGGCTCCGGTCGGTGGGGACCGCATAGAGATTGAGCTCGATCGCCGCGGCCCCGGCCTGCTCCACCGCCCGGGCGATCTCTCCCCAGTGCCCCTCCTCCGTGCCGTTGAGGCTGGCGATGATGGGGATATCGACCCGCCGTCGGGCGGTTTCGATCTCGTGGAGATACCCCTCAACCCCAAGGTGACGGGGCTCGAGGTTGGGCTGATAGCTGAGGGCTTCGGGGTAACTCTCGCTGCCCTGATGCCGATGGTGCTCCCAGTCCTGCCAGTCGCGCTCGATCTGCTCCAGGAAGAGGGAGTGGAGCACCACCGCCGCAGCCCCGGCCTCGGCCAGGCGCGGGATGTGGTCGGGGCCGCCGCTCAGGGGGGCGGCGGCTCCCACCACGAGGGGGGAGGCCAGGGGCAGGCCGAGGTAATGGCTGCTGAGGTCGGGGCCGCTCATGGTTCCGCCATCCGCTCGTAGCGCTCCCAGCGCTGGCGGGCCTCCTGCTGGGCCTGGTGGGTGAGGGTCCGTGCCTGATCCGGATGGCTGTAGGTCAGCAGGCGGAACCGGTTCTCGCTGGCCATCGCTTCCGCCATCGGCAGCGTCGGGGCCCGCGAATCCAGGATCAGGGGGTTCTCGCCCCGCTCGGCGCGGCGGGGGTCGTGACGGTAGAGCAGCCAGCGCCCGGAGTCCACCGCCCGCTTCTGCTGCGTCATGCCCTGGGCCATGTCGATGCCATGGGCGATGCAGTGGGAGTAGGCCAGGATCAGCGAGGGACCCGGGAAGGATTCGGCCTCCAGGAAGGCCCTGAGGGTGTGCTCGTCGCGGGCGCCCATCGCCACGCTGGCTACGTAGACGTGGCCGTAGGACATCGCCATCAGCCCCAGATCCTTCTTGGCGGTGGTCTTGCCGCCGCTGGCGAACTTGGCCACGGCGCCCAGGGGGGTGGCCTTCGACATCTGGCCGCCGGTGTTGGAGTACACCTCGGTGTCGAGCACCAGGATGTTGACGTCGGCGCCGCTGGCCAGCACGTGGTCGATGCCGGCGGAGCCGATGTCGTAGGCCCAGCCGTCGCCTCCGATCAACCAGACGCTCCGCTTGACCAGATCGTCGGCCAGGGAGAGCAGGGTGCGGGCGGCCTCGGCGCGGGAGGGCTCCAGCAGGGAGCGCAGCTCCGCCACCCGCAGCCGCTGCTCGTGGATGCCCGCTTCGTCGCTCTGATCCGCCTCGATCAGGGCCGTTGCCAGCGCCGCCGGCACCCAGGCCCCGCTCCCGGCGGCGAGCTCGTGCAGCAGCTGCTGCGCCATCGCCCGGCGCTGGTCGAAGGCAAGACGGAAGCCGAGACCGAATTCGGCGTTGTCCTCGAACAGGGAGTTGCTCCAGGCGGGGCCTCGGCCTTCACCATTGGCACTCCAGGGGGTGGTGGGCAGGTTGCCGCCGTAGATCGAGGAGCAGCCGGTGGCGTTGGCCACCACCATGCGGTCACCGAACAGCTGGCTGGCGAGCTTGATGTAGGGGGTCTCGCCGCAGCCACCGCAGGCGCCGGAGAACTCGAACAGGGGCTCCTGCAGCTGCTGCTGGCGGATGTGGCGGAGGTCGAGGTCGCGCCGGTCCGGGCTGGGCAGGCCCAGGGCGTAGTCCCAGTGACTGCGCAGCTTCTCCCGCAAGGGGCGTTGCGGGGCCATGTTGATCGCCTTGTGCCGCGGCTCGGTGCGGTCGCGGGCCGGGCAGACCTCCACGCAGAGACCGCAGCCGGTGCAGTCTTCGCCGGCCACCTGCAGGGTGAAGCTGAGGCCGCTCCAGTGGGGGTCACGGGCGGCCGTGCTCGCGAAGCCCTCCGGTGCGTCCGCCAGGGCAGCCGGCTCGACCACCTTGGCCCGGATCGCGGCGTGGGGACAGACCATCACGCACTTGCCGCATTGCACGCAGATGTCGTCGTCCCACACCGGGACCGATTCGGCGATGTTGCGCTTCTCCCAGCGGGCCGTGCCGGAGGCGAAGGTGCCATCCGGAGGCAGGGCACTCACGGGCAGGCGGTCCCCCTGGCGTGCCAGCTGCGGCGCGATCAGCTCATGCACCCATGCCGGTGCTGACGCCAGGGGGTCCGGCCGTGCCTCCCGCTCGGTCCCTGCCGTCTCGCCCACCGCACCGATCGGCACCGGCTTCAGGCGGCTCAGGGCCGTGTCCACGGCCGCCAGATTGCTGCGCACCACCCGCTCGCCCTTGCCGCCGTAGCTGTGGCGGATCGCGCCGCGGATCGCCTCGAGGGCCTGCTCCTGCGGCATCACCCCGGCGGCGGCGAAGAAGGCCACCTGCATCACGGTGTTGATCCGCCCCCCCAGACCGAGCTCCCGGGCGATCGACGAGGCCTCGATCGCCAGCACCTTGAGATCCCGCTCGACGATCCGCTCCTGCACCGCCCGGGGCAGCCGCGGCCACACCTGCTCCGCCGGCCAGGGGCTGTTCAACAGCAGGGTGCCCCCTGGCAGGGCTTCCGCCAGCAGATCGAAGCGCTCGAGAAAGTCCCAGTGGTGGCAGGCCACCAGGTGGGCCTGGCGCACCAGGTGGGTGGAGCGGATCGGCTCCGGTCCGAAGCGCAGGTGGGAGACCGTGACCGCCCCCGACTTCTTGGAGTCGTAGACGAAGTAGCCCTGGGCGTGCAGCGCGGTGGCCGCCCCGATGATCTTGATGGTGGACTTGCTGGCCCCCACCGTGCCGTCGGAGCCGAGTCCATACAGGATTGCGGCGAAGGGCGCGCCTGGGTCGCCGCCGGCTGGGTGGTCAGCATCCCTGCCGCTGTCGTCCTCCAGCGGCAGAGAGCGGTGGGTCACGTCGTCGTCGATGCCGACGGTGAAGGGGTTGGGGCTGTCGGGTCGCTCCAGGGCCGCGAACACCGCCCGCACCATGGCCGGCGTGAACTCCTTCGAGGCCAGGCCGTAGCGGCCGCCCAGCAGGCGCGGCAGGGGTGAGCCCGTCCAGCCCTCGCGCAGGGCATTGGAGACATCGAGGTAGAGGGGCTCGCCGCCGCTGCCCGGTTCCTTGCAGCGATCGAGCACCGCGATCGACCGGGTCGTGGCCGGCAGGGCCCGCAGCAGGCGAGCGCCATCGAACGGCCGATACAGCCGCACCTTCAGCACCCCCACCCTGGTGCCGCTGGCCGTGAGCGCGTCGACGGTCTCATGGGCCGTTTCGCAGCCCGACCCCATCAGCACCAGCACCCGTTCGGCCTCTGGATGGCCGTGGTACTCAAAGAGCTCATAGGCGCGTCCGCTCAGGGCGGCGAAGGCGTCCATCGCCTCCTGCACCAGGCCGGGTGCGGCGTCGTGGAACGGATTGGCGGCCTCACGGGCCTGGAAGGCCACGTCGGGGTTCTGGCTGGTGCCGCGGATCACCGGGTGATCGGGGCTGAGCCCGCGCCCGCGGTGGGCGGTGATCAGCTCTTCGGGGATCAGCGCGCGCAGCAGGTCGTCCTCGATCAGCTCAACCGTCTGCAGTTCGTGGGAGGTGCGGAAGCCGTCGAAGAAGTGCACCACGGGCAGGCGGCTGCGCAGGCTGGCCAGGCTGGCGATGGCGGCGAAATCACCGGTCTCCTGCACCGAGGACGAACAGAGCAGGGCGCAGCCCGTGCCGCGCACGGCCATCACGTCGCTGTGGTCACCGAAGATCGAGAGGGCCTGGCCCGCGAGGGCGCGGGACGCCACGTGAACCACGGTGGCCGTGAGCTCCCCGGCGATCTTGTAGAGGTTGGGCAGCATCAGCAGCAACCCCTGGGAGGCGGTGAAGGTGGTGGTGAGTGCACCGGCCTGCAAGGCGCCGTGCAACACACCCGCGGCCCCGCCCTCACTCTGCATCTCCACCACCCGGGGCACCGTCCCCCAGAGGTTCGGCCGACCCTCGGCAGCCCAGCCATCGGCCCATTCCCCCATCGGCGAGGCCGGCGTGATCGGATAGATCGCCATCACCTCGTTGAGCCGGTAGGCGACGCGGGCCACCGCTTCGTTGCCATCAAGGGTTGCCCGGGTCATGCTCTCAGCTCCGCCATGAGGATCACCTCCTCAGGGTTGGACGATGCTCAGGGCGAAGCCCACGTGCACCAGCAGCTGGTCGCCCACAACCGCCTCGGGCACACAGGCCAGGCTCACCTCGCGGCGCACGCCCGAGAACTCCACCAGGCCCATGCGCCACAGGGCGGGGTCCTCCTCGGGACGATCCGCTGGTCGGCGATCCTCGATCCGGATCAGCTCCCCCGCTATGGCCAGACACATCGGACCCTCCGTCAGGGCGTGGCCCCCGCGGGCCTTCCCCGGTTCTAGCCAGAGCGGCCGAGGCTGACCGCCATCAGCTGTCCCAGGGCGAGGCCGCCGTCGTTGCAGGGAATCCGCCGGGGCCAGAGCGGCTCGATGCCAGCGCGCCGCAGGCCCTTCACCGCCAGGGCGAGCAACAACCGGTTCTGGAAGCAGCCGCCACCCAGCAGCAGCCGCTCCAGGTCCAGCTGCACCGCCAGGGCCACCAGCGCGTCGGCCAGGGCCTGGTGGAAGGCCAGGGCGATGGCCTCCGGTGCCACTCCCCTGCGCTGATCTTCGATCAGGTCCTGCAACAGGGGGTGCCAGTCGAGCAACCAGGGCTCGCTTCCGCTGCCCGGTTCTGTGTGGGTGCGCAGCACCAGTGCGTAGCGCCTCCGCCCGGCGGTGCCGGCGTGGCTGGCCGCCGCTTCCAGCTTCAGCGCCGCCTGGCCTTCGAAGCTGCAGCGCTGCTGCAGGCCCAGCAGGGAGGCCACCGCGTCGAACAGGCGACCCACGCTGGAGCACCACGGGCTCTGCAGCCCCTGTTGCAGCATCCGCGAGAGCACCTGCCGCTCCTCGGCGCTGAATGCCGCCATAGAGGGCGTGCCGGTGGCCCGATCCAGCCCTTCCGATCCCCCGGCGGCGAAGAGCAGTCCCAGGGCTGCCCGCCGAGGTTCCCGCATCGCCCGCTCCGCCCCGGGCAGGGGGAAGGGCCGCAGGCGTGCCTCGGCCCTGAAGCCGGACTGCTCGAGCCGCAGCACTTCCCCACCCCAGAGGGTGCCGTCACTGCCCTGACCGGCCCCGTCCCAGGCCACTCCCACCTGGGGAGGGGCGAGGCCATGCTCCGCCAGGCAGGCCAGCAGGTGGGCATGGTGGTGCTGCACCCCCAACGGCACTGGGCAGCCATTGGCGGCCGCCAGCTCGAGGCCGATCCGGTGGGAGCCGTAGCCACGGTGCTGATCGACGGCGTAGCCGGCGGGACGCAGGCCGTGGCGTGCCAGAGCGGCATCGAGGCTGCGGCGGAGGTGGGCTTCGCCTGCGGCGCTGTCGAGATCGCCGAGGTGGGGACCCAGCAGTGCGCGCCGGCCCCAACCAAGGGCCAGGGCGCTCTTGAGCTGCCCACCCATCGCCACCTCGCCGGTGGGGGCCTGCGTCTGAGGATCCACTCCAGGCTCACCCCCGGAGGGCAGATCCACGGCGGTGGGCGCGTAGCCGCGGGCATGGCGCAGCAGCATCGGCTCGCCGCAGACCACCTGGACGATGGAATCATCCACCGGGTTGAGGATGGGCCTGTCGTGCACCAGGAAGCCATCGGCCAGGCCGGCCAGCTCTTGCAGGGCTTTGGTCTCGTCGTGACTGAGCGGTTCCCCCGAGCGGTTGCCGCTGGTGGCCACCAACGGCTCTCCCAGCAGCTCCAGCAGCAACAGGTGCAGGGGACTGGAGGGCAGCATCACTCCCAGCCAGGGGTTGCCGGGGGCCACGGCGTCGCACACTCCGGCCTCCCCGCGGCGGCGCAGCAGCACGATCGGCGCCGCCGGGGAGCCGAGCAGCTGGGCTTCGGGCCGGTTCAGGTGGCAGTGGCGCCGCACCCAGGCCAGGTCTGGGGCCATCACCGCCAGGGGTTTCTCAGGGCGGCCCTTGCGCCGCCGCAGCTCGGCCACCGCCGCCTGGCAGCGGGCCCGCACCAGCAGCTGGAAGCCGCCGACCCCCTTGAGGGCCACGGTCCGGTTCGCCTTCAGGGCGGCCGCGGCCGCCTGCAGGCAGGGACTGGGTCCCGAGAGATGGGGGCGGCGGGGGTCGCTGAGCCGCTGGCCGCCGGTGTCCCACCAGCTCAGGCGCGGTCCGCAGAGGGGGCAGGCGATCGTCTGGGCATGGCAGCGGCGATCGCTCGGATCGTCGTACTCGGCCTGGCAGGCGGGGCAGAGCGCAAACGCCGCCAGGCTGGTGTGGGCCCGATCGAAGGGCAACGCCCCCATCAGGCTGTAGCGGGGACCGCAGTGGACGCAGCTGATCAAGGCGTAGCCGCAGCGGCGGTTGGCGGGGTCATGGAGCTCGGCGCGGCAGGCCGGGCAGGGGGCCAGATCCGGCTGGATCAGGGCCCAGCGCACGGAGGTGTCCTCGCGCTTGCCTCCAGGGGACTCCATGGGCGCCGCCTGGATCTCGAACCCGGCTTCTCCATCCACCAGGGGGCGCCGGTGGCGGCGGATCCGATCGATACGGCTGTGGGCCGGGAGCTGCTGTCGCAGCCGTTGCAGCAGGGTGGCGATCGCTTCAGCGGGCCCCTGCAGCTCCAGCAGCACCCCGGCACCGGTGTTGAACACCTGGCCCGAGAGGCCCAGCTCCCGCGCCAGCCGCGCCACCAGCGGCCGGAAGCCCACCCCCTGCACCAGACCCTCGATCTCCAGCCGCAGGCGGCTGATCACACCGGCGCTCCCTGGCGCTGGTGGCTCAGCCAGTGCAGCAGCGGCTCCATGCCGGCGCCGGTGCGGGCCGAGAGCTCGAAAATCCTCGCCTGGGGCGCCACCCCGGCAATGTTCGCGAGTGCCTGGGAGCGATCGAAGCCCACGGCTTCAGCCAGGTCAACTTTGTTGATCACCACCACATCGGCCGACTGGAACAGGGCCGGGTACTTGAGTGGCTTGTCCTCCCCTTCCGTCACCGAGAGCAGCGCCAGCCGCTGCCGCTCGCCCAGATCGAAGGCGGTGGGGCAGACCAGATTGCCCACGTTCTCGATCAGCAGCAGCTCCATCCCGCCTGTGTCGAGCTGATCGAAGGCTCGATTCACCAGGGAGGCTTCGAGATGGCAGAGGTCACCGGTCTGGATCTGAATGGCGCGGGCGCCGGCGGCCCGCAGGCGGCGGGCGTCGTTGTCAGTGGCCAGATCACCCACGATCACCCCCACCGGGCCATGGACCCACTGGCGGGCGAGGCGCTCAAGCAGGGCGGTCTTGCCGGCGCCCGGGCCCGAGAGCACGTTC